>CP145879.1:0-86499 GCA_041944835.1 Candidatus Dasytiphilus stammeri
AAATAGGTGTGGTAGTTCAGTTTGGTTAGAATACCGGCCTGTCACGCCGGGGGTCGCGGGTTCAAATCCCGTCCGCACCGCCATCTAAATAATTAACGGCAGCTTGTAAGGCTAATATATAACTATTCATACCAAAACCACATATAACTCCAGAGGAAATATCTGAAAAATAAGAATGATTACGAAACTTTTCTCTTTTATATATATTAGATAAATGTACCTCAATAAAAGGGATCCGGACGCCTAAAAGCGCATCACGTAATGAAATACTAGTATGAGTAAATGCAGCAGGATTGATTATAATAAAATCAACTGGATTATCTATAAGTGCATGAACTTTTTGAACTAATTCATGTTCTGCATTCGATTGAAAATGTTCAATACACACATTTAATTTTTTACCATAAAAAAATAATTTCTCTATTATTTGTTTTAATGTGTTTTTTCCATATTTCTCCGGCTCACGTAATCCTAATATATTAATATTAGGACCATTCAGAAGGAGAATATGGAATTTTGACATAAAATTAATTAAGGATGCAAAAAATTATTTAAATAATAAACACGCACACCATTAAAAAACATTTGTATGGCTAACATTATTAATATTAATCCCATCAGACGTTCGAGTGCATTTAAACCTTTTTCTCCTAGTAATTTGAGAAATATTCCAGATGATAATAAAACAGCTGCATTTGCTGTCCATGCAATTATTAAAGCACTAATCATATAAATAATTTTATGTTGATATTCATGTGATAATGAAATTATGGTTGCTAATACTGTGGGACCAGCAACTAAAGGAATCGCTAAGGGAACTAAAAAGGGTTCTTGACCTGGTGATACACAATTAATTCCTGTATCATTAGAGGATGGAAATATCATTTTTAGAGAAATTAATAATAAAACAATTCCTCCAGAAATTGAGACAATTTCGTTTTTTAAATTTAAAAGATGCAAAAATTTCTCTCCTCCAAATAAAAATAATAACATAACTATCAGAGCAAAGATCATTTCACGCACTATTATTGTATACTGTCGGTTTTTATCTAATGGTTTTAATATCAACATAAAAATGGGTAAGTTTCCTAATGGATCCATTATTATGAATAATAACATTGTAGTTGAAATTATTTCCGTCATAATTTTATATCCTCCTTACTTGCTGCTTTCGTTGCAAGTTAAAAAGAGACAGTTTATTCTCATTTTTATCTATTAGATTATATTTATAATCTAATAAAAAATGGAATATATTTAAAAATTTTTAATAAAAAATTTATTCCTGTTAGTATAAAAAATACTTTTTTGATACGCTTTTTTTGTCAAAAAATTGAACAATTGCTAATCAATTATTTTTTTTATTTCTTGTCAACCATTCAGAAATGCGCCTAATTTCTTTTTCATTAAGCCATAATCCACATTTAGTACGACGCCAAATTGCATCTGACACTTCATATACCCATTCTTTATGCACTAAATAATGTAATTCAGCTTCATATAAATTATGACCAAAATGTTCTCCTAAATCAGAGAGGTTTTTTTTATCTCTAAGTATAAGTTCACTATTACTACCATACGTACATGCATATCTTTCTGCAAGATATTTATCAATAAAATTATAACCATTATATAAATTAGAAGCATAATTTTGTATGGTGCCTCTAAAATCTCCTCCGGGAAGAATATTATTTTTCGTCCATGCTGGCCCAGCAAAAGGATAATATTTAGATAGCATATTTAATGCTTCCTCAGCTAATCTTCGATAAGTCGTAAGCTTTCCACCAAAAACCGATAGTATAGGTGTATTACCATTTATATCATTAATATCTAGAGTGTATTGACGAGTAATAGTTTCTGGATAATGAGAATTATCATCATACAAGGGACGTACTCCAGAATAAGACCAGATAATATCTTCTTTAAAGATTTTTTTTTTAAAGAACTTATTACAAACATCCAGTAAATAACTAACTTCTTTATCAGAAATTACTGGATTAGAGGGATCATCATTCCACTCTACTTCAGTAGTACCAATAAGAGAAAATTGTTCCATCCACGGAATAACAAATACTACTCGATGATCTTCAGTTTGTAATATGTAAGCATATTTTTCTGAATGAATTTTAGGCAAAATAATATGGCTGCCTTTAATTAATCGTATTTTAGAGAGAGAATTAAGTTGTAATACTTTATTTAAAAATATATTTACCCAAGGACCAGTAGCATTAACTAATCCTTTAGATACCCATGTAATTAATTGACCATTATCAATGTTCTTACCTGTTACATGCCATAATGAATTTTTACGTTGAGCTTCAATTACACGACAACGTGTAACTACTTCACTTCCTTGTCTAATAATTTCTTGTGCATTTAAAACTACTAAACGAGCATCATCTACCCAACAATCAGAATATTCAAATCCACGTAAAAAATTAGATTTTAATATTGAATTTGAATCAAAAAGTATATTTTTACTAGAAGGTAAAGTAACACGTTTGCTTAAATGATCATATATAAACAATCCCAGACGAATAATCCAAGCAGGACGTAAATGCGGACAATGTGGCATACGAAAACGCAGAGGTATAGTAATGTGAGGAGCTGTTTTTAATAATATTTCACGTTCAGCTAGCGCCTCTCTAACTAAACGAAACTCATAATTTTCAAGATAACGTAATCCTCCATGAATTAATTTTGAACTTGCTGAAGATGTAGCACAAGCTAAATCATTAGCTTCTAACATCAGTACAGATAATCCTCGACCAGCAGCATCAGCTGCAATGCCAGCTCCATTAATTCCACCCCCAATAACAATTAAATCTTTTAATTTTTCGATTTCCATATCTTAAATCCTATGGCATATGCCATTCGTTTAAAGTGATTTAGTATGGTTAAAGATACAGATTTAAGATCACTAAAAATATGAGTGTACACTACGTTGATGTTCAGTAATATCATGTACTTCCATTATTTCTTCTGGAAAATAATTTAAGAGTTCTTTTTCCAAATATTCTTTAAGAGTTAAATTAACCATTGAACAACCATTGCAACCTCCAGTAAATTTTAAAATAGCATAACCTTCATTAGTAATTTCTATCAGTTGAACAGAACCTCCATGAATAGCCAGCTGTGGATTAATTCTTTCTTGTAAGAAATTTTCTACACGTTGTGTTAATGATAAATTTTCTACTGCAGTTAATTTTGTCTTTATATTAGGTGCATTCAACATCAATTGCGATCCTAATTCATCAGATATTAAATCTATTTCAGCATCTTCTAACCAACGAGCGCTTTGTGAATCAATATAAGCATAAAAATCATTAAATTTTATTTTAATATCATTTACAGATATTGTCTCTGGTGCACAGTATGATACACCACATTCTGCAATATGGGTACCCGGATTAATTACGAAAATACGAATTTGTGTCCCCGGGTCTTGATCTTGCAATAACTTTTTAAAATGCTTTTGTGCTTTAGCTGTAATATTAATATGAATCATAGATTATTTTTGAAAAGTAATTTTAGAGTTTTGCGATAATTGGTACACTATACTATAACATGGTTGCTTTGTAGAACAACCTTTTGCATTACATGTTATTGAACAACAATAATCCTCTCTTGGAAGTTGTATTTTGGTTATTTTTCCCATTCGAACCAACCTATCTAATATAGCTTCAATAAGTGATACTCTACAAGAAAGTTGCAAACTTAGTTGGTATGCATCAGCACGACCTAATAAAGCTAGTTTCTTACATACATCCATAACACTAACCATGAGAGATAATA
This sequence comes from Candidatus Dasytiphilus stammeri, assembly GCA_041944835.1. Classification (GTDB taxonomy): domain Bacteria; phylum Pseudomonadota; class Gammaproteobacteria; order Enterobacterales; family Enterobacteriaceae; genus Dasytiphilus; species Dasytiphilus stammeri_K. Next base: position 3,793 of record CP145879.1, read on the forward strand.
TCTATCCTATTAATTATTATAACTACTTAATTAAGTTAAATTTATAAGAATTAGTAATATAACGATAACGTAGCAAAAAAATAATAAATAAATTAAGTAATAATATTATTATTATAATCATAAAACTATAAAACCAATGTTTAGTAAATGTAGCCAGCTGATAAAATAAAGCTGAGGAGGACCACGATAAATTCAATGCCCAAAATATAGAAAATAACATCCAACCACGACTAGTTTCGCGTGCAATAGCACCTAAAACTGATGCACAAGGTACATAAAGAAGCACAAAGATTAAATAGCTATAAGCTGCTCGTTTACTAGAAAATTTACTATTCATCACACCAATAGCACTAGAACTTAAATGTTCATCAGCTTGGTTTATTTTTATGGGATTATAAAATTCCTTTAAGGAAAAAATTTTTATCAATTCTTGACGCGTTTGAGAGAACGCATTCCATAACTCACGATTAAAATTAAATTTAGCAGGTTCAAAATCGTTTTTTAAGATGTTTTCAGCCGTATAGAGAGTATTTAAGGTACTTATTATGACTTCTTTTGCAATAGTTCCGGCTAATAATCCTACAATAGCTTGCCAATTATCAGTACTAATTCCTATAGGAATTAGTACTGTTGTCATTTTCTGACTAACTTTCGCTAAAGCGGATTCATTCACATTTTTTACTAATTTTCCATCAAAGGAAAAACTATTTAAAGCACTTATAATAACACTGGCAATAATAATAACTTTACCAGCTTTATATAAAAAATCTTTAAGACGTTGCCAAGTTTGTATTAAAAGAGTTTTGCTATTAGGTAAATGATAGATGGGTAATTCCATTACAAATGGAACGCTTTCTCCATGCATAAGTGTATATTTTAATATAATCCCCGTTAAAATAGCTGCTAATATACCTAAAATATAAAGGCTAAAAATAACTAATGTTCCATTTTTTCCAAAAAATGAAGATGCAAAAATAGTAAAAATAGTTAATCTAGCACTACACGAAATAAATGGTACCATCAAAATAGTAATAATTCTTTCTACTGGTGTATTAAGAGTGCGAGTACTCATTACTGAAGGAACGTTACATCCAAAACCTAAAAGAAGAGGTATAAATGATTTTCCAGGAAGACCTAATATTTGCATCACTCGATCCATAATAAATGCGGCTCTTGCCATATAACCAGATTCTTCTATAACACTAATAAATAAATACATAATAGTAATCTGCGGAATAAGAGGTAATATAGTATTAATTCCTCCGCCTAGACTTTGAGCTATAAAAAAGGTAATTGCATAAGGACAATGAAATGTATATCCCAACCATTGTATTCCATGAATAAATAACGCAGTGGATCCAATATCAAATAAGGGTTGTAATGCACCTCCTACATTAATTGAAAAAAAGAACATCAGGTATACTACAAATAAGAAAATTGGTATACCTAACCATCTATTAAGTAGAATGCTATCAATTTTATTGGATAAAGATGAACTCTTATTCTTATAAGAAGATTCTTGAATCTTAGCAGTAATCTTATCTATAACTTGATAACGAGAATTAACAATTAGTAAAGCCGCATCATTTTTATTTCTCTGTAATTCTTGCTGAATAGTTGGTAATATTCTTGCTATTTTTGGCATATTTATAATGATACGAGAATCACCTTCGAGTATTTGTATAGCTAACCATTTACGCTGTTGATAAGTATAATTGATTGGCATTAATTGGATTAATTTTTTAATATATGGTGAGAGAATATCAGGCCAATCAATATAAAATAATGCCGGAGTAAGAGGATGACGATCTATCTCATTTTTTAATTGCTCAATACCTTTGCCTATTTTAGAAATTAGTGGTACAATCGGACAACCTAAAGTTACAGATAATGCTTGAATGTCTATTTGCAGATTTTGATCTTTTGCTATATCTAGCATATTTAATGCTATTATACATGGAACACCTAATTCTAATATCTGCAATGTCAAATAAAGATCACGCTCCATGTGACTAGCATCAATTACATTAATAATGATATCTGCATCACCCTGCATTATATACTGAGAAACTATTTGCTCATCTAAGGATGTATGAGAAGATACCCCAGTTAAAGAGTATGTTCCAGGTAAATCAACTACACAAATTTCATGATGCGGTGTAGTAAATTTTCCTTCTTTACGTTCTACGGTTACACCCGGCCAATTACCCACCCGTTGATGAGATCCAGTAAGTTGATTAAAAAGAGTGGTTTTTCCAGAATTGGGATTTCCTACTAACCCTATAGTAGTATAAGATTTCATTTTATAATTTCCAGCTGAAAGTATGCTAAATCTTTTTTACGTAATGAAAGATTCAAATCACGTATTTTAATTTGTATTGGATCTCCTAAAGGAGCTATACGTATAATCTGGAAAATAGAACCTGGCAGCATACCAATAGTCAGTAATCTATGACGATAAAAAACACTGGTTTCTGATGAAAAACCTACAATTTTGTAAATTTGATCGGGAATGAAATTCATATTTTTAATTTTTCTTATTTTAAAGAAGGTAATTTGCTTAATATTAATGGTAATAATTATTAATTTCAATATAGTTTTCTCTAACATGATTAGATTTTATGATGGTAAAATAGGACCTGAGTTAATTAATTGTAAACCAATTGTAGTATTGGTGTATTTATCAAAATTTTTAATAAATTTTTTTGCTAATTTTACCGCTTGTTTTGGCCATAGATTGGGATTAGGATAAATATTTCTGGGATCTAGAAGATTGGTATTAATATTAGGTAATGAAACTGGTACAGAAAGATTAAATATAGGTAAAGAAAAAGTTTCTACCGATGTTAAAACATTATTTAAAATTAAATCGATAATAATACGAGTATGTCTAAGAGAAATACGATCTCCTCTACCATTCCATCCAGTATTTACTAGAAACGTTTCTGCATTAACAGCCTGTATATATTTTAATAAAACTGTTGCATAATAAAGCGGATGTAGCATTAAAAATGCCGATCCAAAACAAGCTGAAAAAGTTGGAATAGGATTATTTATACCCAGTTCAGTACCACTGATTTTAGAAGTAAATCCAGATAAGAAATAATATTGTGTTTGTTCATACGTTAGTTTAGATACTGGAGGAAAAACTCCAAAAGCGTCTGCAGTTAAAAAAATAACTTTTTTTGCATGTCCAGCTTTAGATACTGGTTTAACAATGTTTCTTATATGATTAATTGGATAAGAAACACGACCATTTTCGGTTTTACTACTATCATTAAAATCGACTGATCCGTCTGGATGTACAAAAACATTTTCTAATAACGCATTACGACGTATAGCATAATAAATATCCGGTTCTTGTTCTTTTGATAGGTTAAGGGTTTTAGCATAACATCCACCTTCTAAATTAAATACTCCTTCATCATTCCATCCATGCTCATCGTCGCCTATTAATTTGCGTTGCGGATCAGCAGACAGTGTCGTTTTACCAGTACCAGATAATCCAAAAAAAATAGCTACATCATTTTTTTTTCCTACATTAGCTGAACAATGCATTGAAGCAATACCCTTCAAAGGAAGTAAGTAATTCATAATTGAGAAAATTCCCTTTTTCATTTCTCCTCCATACCAAGTTCCACCAATAATTTGTAAATTTTCATTAAGATTAAAAGCTATAAAATTTTCAGAATGTAAACCCTGTTTTTTCCAGTGCGGGTTAGTACATTTGGAGGCATTCATAACGATAAAATCCGGATGAAAAAATTCTAACTCGGTCTCAAGAGGTCGGATAAACATATTGGTTACAAAATGTGCTTGCCAGGCCACTTCAGTTAAAAAACGCACTGCTAAACGGTTTCGTGGATCCGCTCCACACCATGCGTCAACAATAAATAATGTTTTACCTGAAAGGTGTTGAGTAACTAGAGACTTAAGATCTAACCAAATTTCAGGAGACATGGGATGGTTGTCACTATCTCTTTCTTGATCAGACCACCATATAATGTTATTAGTAGTATCATCACGAACAATATATTTATCTTTTGGAGATCTTCCGGTAAAAATTCCAGTATCGACTGCCATTGCATCAAATTGTGTTAGAATAGCACGTTCTAGACCAATTAAATTAGATTTATTTTCTTCCAGGTATAAAGTGGTATAATCAGGATTATAAATTATTTCATTCACATTGGTAATATTATAACTGATTATATCTTGTTTTATTGAATACATGTAATATTCCATTTGTTTTATGCCAATAGTAAGTAAGGATTACTTTTTAAATGCTCTGTTAAGTAATTATAATTAACCGTTAACACTATTAAAGACCAATTACAAATAAGAAAAGATGATTTATAATTTTATTTAACTAAAAAATATTTTTTATTATTAAAGTAAAATTATTTTTTTCTTAAATAAGAGATGATATTACTATATCATATTCAATGATAAAATTATTTATTAAGTATTTTACTGATTTTAAAATATTTTATTTTCTTTTATTTTATTATATTATATTTTACTTGTTTCTAAATTATAACTTTAAACACTAATAAAAAAAATGGTAGAAAAACGCAATATATTTTTAATTGGGCCAATGGGAGCTGGTAAAAGTACTATTGGACGACAATTAGCTCAACAACTTAATATGCAATTTTTTGATTCTGATCAAGAACTTGAAAAAAGTACTGGAGCCGATATAAGTTGGATATTTGATGCAGAAGGTGAAAACGGGTTTCGCATACGTGAAGAAAAAATTATTTATGAAATTACTGAAAAATTCGGGATTGTATTAGCTACAGGAGGTGGATCGGTGAAATCACGTGAAATACGTAATCGCTTGTCGGCTCGAGGTATGGTGGTATATCTTAAAACCACTATAGAAAATCAATTATCACGTACCCAACGTGATAAAAAACGTCCTTTGTTGTTAGGAAATTCTCCACCTGTGAAAGTATTACAAGAACTTGCCTCAGAACGTAATCCTTTATACGAAGAAATAGCGGATATTACAATTTGTACTGACAATCAAAACGCTAAAGTGGTTGCAAATAAAATTATGTTAATGCTTAAAAAAATGCATTAAATTATTCAACCCAATACAAGACAAGGAAGGCACCATAACATAATATAAAAATGGAAAGGATTATAGTTAAATTGAAGGAACGTAGTTATCCTATTACTATTGCTGCTGGATTATTAAAACAATATACCGATTCTTGGCCATTAAAAGCTGGAGAACCGGCAATGATAATTACTAATCAAACAATAGCTCACCTTTATCTTAAAGAGTTAGTAGAAATGTTAAAAACCGCTGGAATTTTTGCGGATTATATTATTCTACCTGATGGAGAAGAATATAAAAATATTTCATTACTAAATGAATTATATACGACTCTAATAGAAAAATCACATGGTCGTGATACCACTTTAATTGCGTTAGGAGGTGGTGTAGTTGGAGATATTACGGGTTTTGCAGCTTCCAGTTATCATCGAGGAGTTCGTTTAATTCAGGTTCCCACTACACTCCTTGCACAGGTAGATTCCTCTGTCGGTGGAAAAACAGCTATTAATCATCCTTTAGCTAAAAATATGATTGGAGCATTTTATCAACCAGTATCAGTTATTATAGATCTTGATTGTCTAAAAACTTTACCCAAACGACAATTAGTATGTGGAATGGCAGAAGTAATAAAATATGGAATTGCCTTAGATAGTAGTTTTTTTGCTTGGTTAGAGAATAACATTGATAATTTACTATCTCTTGAACGAAATACTATTTCAAGGTGCATACGTTATTGTTGTGAATTAAAAGCTAAAGTAGTCAGTACTGATGAACGAGAAATCAATTTACGATCCTTATTAAACTTAGGTCATACTTATGCTCACGCGATTGAAATCGAAATGGGATATGGTAATTGGCTTCACGGAGAGGCTGTTGCAGTAGGATTAGTTTTAGCTTCTCGTACTGCAGAAAGTCTGGGTTTTTTAAAAAAAAGTGAAACTCACCGTATTATCAAATTATTACAACATTTCGATTTACCAGTATGTGTTCCATATTATTTAGAACCTAAAAATCTTTTGTTACATATGTTGCATGATAAAAAAGTACTCGGTGGAAAATTGCGATTAATTTTGCCTCTTACATTAGGAAAATCAGAAATTTGCAGTAATGTTCCAGAAAACATAATTATTTCCGTGATTAAAAATAGTACTCATTTAAAATGAAACGTTTTTTACTAGCATCTTCAATTTTGTCTGCTAATTTTGCTAAATTAGGAGAGGAGACTGCTAAGGTGTTAGCAGCCGGGGTGAATATTATACATTTAGATATAATGGATAATCATTATGTTCCTAATTTAACTATAGGACCAATAATATTGAAATCTCTTATAGAATATGGTTTCCATGCATCATTATTTGAGGTTCATTTAATGGTAAAACCTGTTAATCGTCTAATCAAAGAATTTGCTCAATTAGGTGTTAGTATTATATTTTTTCATCCTGAAACTTCAGAAGAGATCGATCAATCTCTCGACCTCATCAAAGAATATGGATGTAAAGCAGGTTTAGTATTAAACCCTAGTACTCCAGTCAGTTCCATTAAAAATTTTATTAATAAAATTGACGTAATTTTATTGATGTCTGTAAAACCCGGTTTTGGTGGACAATGTTTTCTTCCTAGCACATTATTAAAAATAAAAAATCTGCGTCGTATTATTGATGAGAAGGGTTATAAGATTGATTTAGAAGTAGATGGAGGAATTAAAATCCATAATATTTGCGAGATTGCTAAAGCCGGTGCAGATATCTTGGTGATCGGTTCAGCTATATTTAATCAATCAAAATTAGATTATAAGCAAGTCATCAATGATATACATCATGAATTAAAAAAATGTAATAATTTCAAATAATTTTTTCTTATGTAATGAGTATTTATCATTTTTTTTTAATATTTAACAATGAAACAAAAAATTGTATTTAGTGGAGCACAACCTTCAGGCGAATTAACTCTTGGTAATTATATAGGAGCATTACGTCAATGGGTAAAATTACAAGATAAATTCCAATGTATATATAGTATAGTTGATTTACATGCTATGACGGTTCGTCAAGATTCATTACAATTGCGTAAAGCAATATTTGATACATTGTCCTTATATCTCGCTTGCGGATTAGAACCTGATAAATCTATTATTTTTGTACAATCACATGTTCCGGAACATACTCAGCTCAATTGGATTCTAAATTGTTATACTTATTTAGGTGAATTAAACCGAATGAGACAATTACGAAAAAAAAACGTAATTTCTAATAATATTAATGTGGGATTATTTGATTATCCTGTATTAATGGCTGCAGATATTTTGTTGTATCAAACTCACTACGTACCTGTTGGTGAAGATCAAAGACAACATTTAGAATTATGTAGAGACATTGCTCATCGTTTTAATACTTTATATGGTCCTATATTTAATATTCCGGAACCATTAATATCTTTATCTGGTTCGAGAATTATGTCTCTATTACAACCCAAGAAAAAAATGTCTAAATCCGATTTAAATAAGAAGAATGTTATTAGTATGCTAGAATCCCCCAGGTCAATCTTAAAAAAAATTCAGCGTGCTGTCACGGATTCCGATCAACCACCTCTCATACGTTATGATATTCAGAAAAAACCTGGAATTTCTAATTTACTAAATATTTTATCTGCAATAACCAACCAATCTATTATTGAATTAGAACAAGAATTTTCTGCAAAAATGTATGGTGATCTTAAGCTAGCTGTAGTAGATGCTATTTCAAGAATGTTAATTGATCTTCAAGAAAGATACCATCAATATCGTCATGATGAATTATATCTTAATCAAATAATTATTGATGGTGCTTTGAAAGCTCGATATCATGCTAAAAAAACCCTGAAAAAAGTATATGAAGCAATTGGTTTGATTATTTTCTAATGGTTGAGTATTACTACTTTATGATACTTAGTAAAAAAATATTAATTAATGATCTAGAAAAAACTAATAAATTTGGTTGGTTTGTTGATTGAATAGTTATTTTAACCATGTTGTTATATGAACGAAGGTTCAATAATAATTGAATATCCTTTTAACAACTAATGTTACTTTCTTTTTTTAGAATATAGAATTTATTGCATGAAGGTTGAAAAATATCAATTTAAATAAAATCAAGGAGAATATGTAATTTATGTCTGATTTTTTAACATTACAACCAATCTCATTGATAAATGGTACTATAAATTTACCAGGATCTAAAAGCATATCTAACCGTGCATTACTTCTAGCAGCTCAAGCAAATGGTATTACTATGTTAAAAAATCTCCTGGACAGTGATGATGTAAGATATATGTTGAAAGCATTAGGTAAACTAGGTATAAAATATGAACTTTCTAAAGAAAATACTAATTGTAAAATCTTCGGTTGTGGAGGTCCACTGTATAATAGAACACCAAATAATAAGTTAAAACTATTTTTGGGAAATGCTGGGACCGCTATGCGTCCACTTACTGCTGCACTTAGTTTAACTGCTAATGATGTAGTTTTAACTGGTCAATCACGCATGAAAGAACGTCCAATAGGATATTTAGTAGAATCATTACGTCAGGGTGGTGCAATTATTGACTATTTAGAACGAGAAGATTATCCTCCAATTCGTTCCAGAGGAGGTTTTATTGGTGGAAAAATAATTATAGATGGTAGTTGTTCAAGTCAGTTTATAAGTGCTGTCTTAATGGCTGCACCATTAGCACTAAAGAATACACGAATTCTGATCAAAGGAAAATTAATATCACGTCCATATATTGATATTACATTGCATCTGCTACGTGATTTTGGAATTAGTATTGAAAACACCAACTATCGGGAATTTCACATCAATGGAAATCAAAGATATATTTCTCCTGGAACGTATATAATAGAGGGAGATGCTTCTTCAGCATCATATTTTTTAGCCGCTGCGGCTATTAAAGGAGGAACTATACATGTTACGGGTATTGGACGTAATAGTATACAAGGAGATATTTATTTTGCTGAAATACTAAAAAAAATGGGAGCTGAAATTAAATGGAGCTCTAATAAAATTAGCTGCAAACGTGGTGGTAATCTTAGATCTATTAATATAGATATGAATAGGATGCCAGATGTTGCTATGACGTTAGCAACAATGTCTATTTTTGCTAAAGGTACTACCATATTACGTAATATTTATAGTTGGCGTCTTAAGGAAACAGATCGTCTAAGAGCGATGACTAGAGAACTACGCAAAATAGGAGCAGACGTAATCGAAGGAAAGGATTATATCTGTATTACGCCTCCAAAAAAAATTACTCCTTCTAAAATTGAGACTTATAATGATCATCGGATGGCAATGTGTTTTTCGCTAATTGCACTTTCCTCGGTACCTATAACGATTATAAATCCTAGTTGTGTCAGTAAAACCTATCCTAAATATTTTAGTCAATTAGGGCATATTAGTCATTACTAAAAAATTTTGATAATTAATTAATGAATTTTAAAGTTCCAGTAATTACCATTGATGGTCCCGGAGCAGTCGGAAAAGGAACTATTTGTTATTTACTTTCTAATAAATTACAATGGAATTATTTAAACTCAGGTGCAATTTATCGAGTACTTGCTTTTTCGGCACTTAATCATAAAATATCAGTAACAGCTGAAAAAAAATTAGTATCAATAGCAATGAATTTAGATATTCATTTATCTCTGAAAGATGGTGTATCTGAAATAATTTTTGAAAATAGAAATATTTCCAATATGATTTCTACGGAACCGGTAGAAGAATTTGCTTCGCAAATTGCGATGTTACCAGATGTTAGAAAAGCTTTATTATATAAATTACGTGCATTTCGATCGTTACCTGGATTAATTGCTGATGGTCGGGATATGGGGACAGTAGTATTTCCGGATGCGAGGGTAAAATTTTTTTTAGATGCTAGCGTTGAAGAACGCTCACGTCGACGTATGTTACAGTTGCAGAAAAAAGGCTTTAATGTTAAATTTGAACAATTACTTTATGCACTAAAAAAGCGAGATGAGTGTGATAGTAAACGAAAAATAGCACCATTAAAAGCTGCTGAAGATGCTATCTTAATAAACTCAACTAATCTTAGTATTGAACAGGTTTTTAAAAAGGTTTTAAGACATGTACTTTTACAAAGTAATATTACTAAATAAATGAGGATTAATTATGGATAAGAAATGTAATTACTAATCCGATGTAAAACCATCCCATCTTTATTTTAGATGGATATTATATTAATAATTTAAAATTTTTAAAGATATTAAAATATGACAGAATCTTTTGCTCAACTATTCGAAGAGTCCCTAAAAGAAATAAAAATTCGTCCCGGTTCTATTATTACTGGCAAAGTTATTGCTATTGATAAAGATATAGTTTGGGTTGATGCTGGGTTGAAGTCAGAGTCTTCTATCCCAATTGAACAGTTTAAAAATGCTAATGGAGAACTGGAAATAAACGAGGGTAATAAAATAGAGGTCGCTTTAGAAGCAGTAGAAGATGGTTTTGGAAAAACCTTACTATCGCGGGAAAAAGCTAAACGTTATGAAGCATGGTTAAAATTGGAAAAAGCTTATGAGAAAGCGGCAACGGTTTTAGGTATTATTAATGGTAAGGTTAAAGGTGGTTTTACTGTTGATTTACAAGGAGTTAGAGCTTTTCTTCCCGGTTCTTTAGTAGATATGCGTCCCGTACGAGATACTTTATATTTAGAAGGAAAGGAACTGGAATTCAAAGTAATAAAATTAGATCAAAAACGCAATAATGTAGTAGTATCACGTCGTGCTGTCATTGAATCCGAAAATAGTGCAGAACGAGAACAATTATTAGAAAATTTGCAAGAAGGAACAACTATAAAGGGAATTATAAAAAATATTACTGACTATGGAGCTTTTGTAGATTTAGGTGGTATTGATGGTTTATTACACATTACTGACATGGCATGGAAAAGAGTCAAACATCCTAGCGAAATTGTTCAAATAGGAGATGAAATTACTGTTAAGGTATTAAAATTTGATCGGGAAAAAATGCGTGTATCTCTTGGATTAAAACAACTGGGCGAAGATCCATGGATTTCAATAACTAAACGTTATCCTGAGGGAACTCGTATAGAAGGACGAGTAACTAACATTACTGATTATGGTTTTTTTGTTGAAATCGAAGAGGGTGTAGAAGGATTAGTACATGTGTCAGAAATCGATTGGACTAATAAGAATATTCATCCGTCTAAAGTAGTTAAAGTTAATGATAGTATTGAAGTAATGGTATTAGATATCGATGAAATACGTCGTCGCATATCTTTAGGTCTAAAACAATGTAAAATAAATCCATGGCAAGTATTTGCAGAAACTTATCACAAAGGTGATCAAGTAAAAGGCAGAATTAAATCAATCACTGATTTTGGTATTTTTATTGGATTAAATGGTAATATTGATGGATTAGTACATATTTCCGATATTTCTTGGAATCTGACGGGAGAAGAAGCGGTTGGAAAATATAAAAAGGGTGATGAAATAACAGCAGTAGTTTTACAGGTAGACGCTGAGCGTGAGCGAATTTCTCTGGGTATTAAACAACTTGATGAAGATCCATTTAACCATTATATTTCTTTAAATAAAAAAGGCAATTTAGTTACAGGAACAGTGATAAGTTTGGATTCAAAAGGTGCTACTATTAAATTAGTTGATGGAGTTGAGGGTTATTTGCGTACTTCTGATGTAAGTCGGATAAACTTAGAAGACTTTCATCCAGTTCTTAATCAAGAAGTATTGGTAAAGATTATTGGTGTTGATCGGAAGAATCGTTTAGTTCTTCTTTCGGCTGTTACAAACAATAAGTCCGAAAATAAGGAATCAGTTGCAGCAGCATCTAATGATAAAGTTAATAATTTTTCTAGTGCTATGGCTGAAGCCTTTAAAGCGGCCAAAGGTGAGTAGTAGATTAATAAGTAAGTCGTCTATCTAACTTAACTAACTAAATAAACATACAACTGTATCATGGTGGGTCGTGCAGGACTTGAACCTGCGACCAATTGATTAAAAGTCAACTGCTCTACCAAACTGAGCTAACGACCCTCAACTAAATGTATGTGGTGTAGGTGATGACGGATTCGAACCGCCGACCCCCTCCTTGTAAGGGAGGTGCTCTACCAATTGAGCTAATCACCCATAAATTTATTTAATAATTGTGGCATTAATTATAGAGATACTTTTAAGTGAGTCAAACATTTTTAATAAAATTATTACATTTTTAGTAGAATTATGAAAATTAAAACACGCTTCGCACCTAGTCCAACGGGTTATCTACATTTTGGTAATATTCGTACAGCTCTTTATTCGTGGTTATTTGCTCATCATCATGGAGGAGAATTTATCTTACGTATTGAAGATACCGATCGGGAAAGGTCCAGTCAACAAGCTATTGATGTAATTATGGATAGTATGAAATGGTTAAAATTAGATTGGGATCAGGGTCCTTTCTACCAAACTACACGCCTTACACGTTATAATGAAGTAATTGAGGAGATGTTGAAAACTAGAAGTGCTTATAAATGCTATTGTACAAAAAATAGGTTGGAAAATTTGCGAATTTCACAGATGGCAGAGGGTAAAAAACCGCGTTACGATGGTCATTGTCGTGAATATTATAATCACATTAATGATCTTTCTTATGTAGTACGATTTTGCAATCCTCGTGAAGGAATTAGTTATTTTAAAGATCTTATCAGGGGAACTATTAAAGTAAATAATTGTGAACTTGATGATCTGGTTATTCGTCGTTCGAATGGTTTACCTACATATAATTTTTGTGTAGCGATCGATGATTGGGATATGCAGATCACACATGTTATTCGTGGTGAAGATCATATTAGTAATACATTACGTCAAATTAATATTTTAATAGCATTGGGAGCGTCTATCCCGGATTATGCCCATCTTCCCATGATTTTAGATGAAAAGGGAAAAAGATTGTCTAAACGTCAAGGTACACTTAGTGTTATGCAGTATCGTGATAAGGGTTATTTACCCGAAGCACTGCTTAATTATTTGGTAAGGTTGGGATGGTCATGTGGAGATAAAGAAATTTTCAGCATTGAAGAAATGAAATCTTTATTTACTTTAGAAAAAGTAAGTAAGTCTGCGAGTACATTGAACCTTAAGAAGCTTCTATGGTTAAATCACCACTATATTAAGACCTTACCAATAGATTATGTTGCCACTCAATTAAAATGGCATATTGATAATGAAAATATTGATATTAGTTCTGGACCCAATCTAATTCAGTTGGTAGAATTATTTCGTAAAAGATGTAAAACTCTAAAAGAAATAATAGTTTCTAGTCGTTATTTATATGAAGATTTTAACATAAAAAAGTCTGAAGATCTTGATCCAACATCTATCAAAACATTAGAAATAGTACGTAATAAATTATCAATTATCACCGATTGGAAAGTTAATAATATATACGATGCTATTGAAAGTTGTGCTCAAGAACTGGATCTAAATATTCGTGAAGTTACTATGCCATTGCGTATAGCTGTTACAGGATCTCAAACATCGCCGGCTATTCATATGATTCTGCATGTGATGGGAAAAAAAATAGTTATCACTCGTCTTGAAAAAACCTTGAACTTTTTGTTAAGTTAAAATAAAAAATCATTATCATTACATTAATAAGGGGCTATAGCTCAATAGGTAGAGCACTTGCATGGCATGCAAGTGGTCAGCGGTTCAAATCCGCTTAGCTCCACCATCACTCCCTCCTCACTCACTACTAACTCTAACTAATTAGATAGATAAAGAAAAAACAGAAGGAAGGGAAGCCGCATACAAACAATTTACTTACTCCAAACCTAATTTCATACTAATAATAGTAATGATTTTTCATCAACCTTTCATGCAGTTACAATGGGTTCTATTTTACCATTACTTGGGAGGGGAGTAACTATTTTTAGTTTTATATGTATAAATGTGAGACATGCTCCAAAAAATCCGATTTTATGAATCTCTCTATCATTAAAATATAAACAACATATATTTTATTTTTATTAATTCATGAATTTGATAGATTAATTAATGTTCCTTATAGGATTCGAACCTATAACTAGCCCTTAGGAGAGGCTTATTATATCCATTTTAACTAAAGGAACCAAAAGTAAAAATTCTTATACTTTTTTTTGATCTCTAAACCCAAAACCCAAACAGTACAGTACGATGTTTATTATCGGTTTGAAGCTATGTATATACGAATTATTCGATCGCATAATCATAATAAAAATTACACTTTGGATTTTGAAAATTCCAAAAACCAAGTGATTTTAGATGTTTATACTAATATTTTACCATGGTTCCGTAATGCCAATAATAAAACATTACATCAAATTTGTCATACTCTTCGTATTGATTTAATTGCCGATGTAGTTGCGATTACTAATACTCAACAGGTATTAGCATATTCGGGTATAGGTAGCAAATATTATTCTAATGATAGAAGTATTGGTTATATAACAGCTAAAGTACTACAACATGGCGCTCTTCTAATTAAAAATCATCTTCACCCATATGGGTTTCCGCAAGTAAATTTAGTAGTAATAATTCCAATATGGGAACAAGATTCTATTATAGGAACACTTAAAGTGGTTTATAGTAATAATTATCTTTCTTTAGGAGATAGAGTTTTTTTTAAAAAAATCGCTATTTATTTATCCCAAATAATGTCTACTCATATTGAAATATCCCGTTTTCATGAAGTGCGTATTATAACTCATAAAGCTAATTTACAAGCTTTACAAAGAATGATTAATCCTCATTTTCTTTTTAATACATTAAATACTATATATTCCTTAATAAGATTAAATCCAAAAATTGCCAGAAAGCTTACAATCAATTTATCATACTATTTACGGTATCATGTTGAAAAAAACGGATATGAACTTATAGATCTAAAAAAAGAGCTATGTTATATTAAAAATTATATAGCTATTGAAAAAATCCGTTTGGGCAAAAAAATTACTGTAATCTATAAAATAGATAAAGATCTTGAATTTTTTATTCCTAGCTTGTTAATTCAACCCTTATTGGAAAATGCAATTTTTCAGACTATGAAAAATAGTAATGGTACTACTATTGTTCTTAGTATTAAACAAATGAATGATAAAGTTATGGTATCAGTACGTGATACAGGATACGGCATAAGTGAAGAAATGATAGAGAGAATAAGACGTAATGAAACTCCTAATTATAATAACCGAATTGGCTTATTAAATGTTCATCAACGTATTAAATTAATATATGGCAACGGATTATATATTAGTAAACATGGGCAGGGAACGGAAATTTATTTTTTTATAAATAAATGTAATTAATTATCATTATTGTTAATAATTGAAAGGCCGTGAAAGCTATCATTGTTGAAGACGAAATTTCCACTCAACAAGAATTAAATTTGCTAATAGGTCAACATAGTAATATTATAATTGATAAAATTTTTGATAATGGTTTAGATGTATTAAAATATCTTCAATCTAATAAAGTTGATGTGATTTTCCTAGATATTCGTCTTCCTATTTTAGATGGAATGTTATTAGCTCAAAATCTCAATAAGTTTACTAACAAACCACTAATTGTATTTATTAGTGCTTATCAAGAACATGCGGTTGAAGCGTTTGAAATAGAAGCATTTGATTATATTCTTAAACCTTGGCATGAAGCACGTATTACGAGAATGTTGCAAAAATTAGAAAAATTCTGGGAGCAACAAGAATCACTAGATCAAAATTTTTCTTCAAAATATAAGACGATGAATTTGATGAAAAATGAACGTTTTATTGTTACTAAGATTAGTGATATCTCCTATGCAGAAGCTCATAAAAAAATGACTTTTATTTATACCATCTATGGTGAATATATAATGCCTATCAGCATTAGTAAATTTTGTATGCAGTTACCCTTGAGCTCTTTTTTTCGATGTCACCGTTCATATTGTGTTAATCTATATCATATTATAGAAATTGAGCCATGGTTTAATCATACTTATCTTTTACAGCTTCGAGAACAAAAAATAAAAGTACCAGTAAGTCGTAGTAGAGCAAAAGAATTTCGGCAACTAATGCATCTTTAAAGGTATTTAGTTCTTTCTCAAAAGCTATTGAGAGTTTATCCATTTTATTATGAGAATATTAATTCTATAATAATTTTGTTATAAATCACAAAACATCAGTATCTACTGTCCCGATTATCTAATATCCAAGGTCTCATTTCCAAATTTAATTGGACATAGACAATCTACAAGCTTAACCAATCATTCCTTATTTCTCCAAATTTAAAACTGCCAAGTATATTATGATAACTTACTTCTATTTTAAAATTTGAGGGAGATGATATGTATGTTTGGCCAAAATCCTGCACGAAAAAAAGCTCCTGACAGTGATGAAAAAGTATGGATTGAAAATATTTTTCGTACTATTCAGGGAGAAGGACCTTATACAGGTTATCCTGCAACTTTTGTACGACTTTCAGGTTGCAATTTGAAGTGCTATTGGTGTGATACACAATTCGAATCATTTAAGTGGAATCTTAACCCGATAGATATTTTTCATAAAATAAATCATTTGGATTCTCCCACTCCTAAGTTAGTAGTTATTACTGGAGGAGAACCTTTTCGTCAAAATATTGTACCACTAATAGATTATCTTATACAAAAGAAATTAAAAGTACAAATAGAAACCAATGGCACTATATATCGTCCAATTAAAATGAATAAAAGTTTGACAATAGTATGTAGTCCTAAAACACCACAATTACATTCTAGAACAGTAGAAATAATAACTCATTATAAATATGTAATTGCACACGGAGAAATTGATGAAAATGATGGGCTTCCAATTTACTGTACTCAATTTAAAGAAAAACGACTTAGGTTATTTCGACCTCCTAGAGGAAAACCTATATATGTGATGCCCAGAGATGATTATGATAAAGAAACTAATCTGAAAAATCTAAATACATGTATAAAAGTAGCGATAAAATATGGTCGGACATTAAATATTCAATTACATAAAGAACTTCATCTTCCATAAGGAAAATCTCATGTCAAACATGCAGGCATTTCAGAAAAAAAAAGCACGTCAAGCAGTCATAGATATTTTAACCTATCTAGGTGAAGATGTTACGAGACAAGGACTTCTTGATACACCAGATCGATTTATAAAATCTTTAAAAAATCAAACCGAAGGTTATTCTAAAGATCCATATTTAATTCTTGAAAAATTTTTTGAAGAAGTTGAAGGATACCAGAATTTAGTACTTCTTCAAAATATTCATTTCGAGTCTACATGTGAACATCATCTGGCACCTATTGTCGGAAGTGCTGTGGTGGGATATCTCCCTGATAGGAGAGTAGTTGGACTATCAAAACTAGCACGTGTGGTAGATGTTTTTTCTAAAAGATTACAGATTCAAGAAAGATTAACTTCTCAAATTGGACAAACACTTGATCAGGTTTTAAAACCTAAAGGAGTAGGTGTAATAATACGTGCAAGACATAATTGTTTATGTACACGTGGTGCTTATAAACCTAATGCATTTATGACAACTATTTATTTTTCTGGTCTATTTGAGCAAAACTTACTTAAAAAAGATGAATTCTACAGATCAGTATCTTTGCCTTGGGGGCATGGAGTACATTACTCTCAATAAGGAAAAATTATGTATAAAATCAATCGAAAAATAGAAATTGATGCGGGTCATAGAATTAAAGCACATACTTCCAAATGTCGGAATTTACACGGACATAGATATAAAATTCTTGTTACTCTTTCATCAAAAAAATTAATTCACAATGGATCTCAGACAGGAATGGTGATGGATTTTGGTTTTATAAAAGAGGTTATGAATGAGTGTATTGATAGTAATTGTGATCATGCAATTATTGTAGACGCTGAAGATGAATACCTGGTAAAAATTTTAGATATTGTTAACTCAGCACATCAAGTCAAAGATTCTAAAACGGCTTCACTTATATATAATTCAGAAAAAATGAAAATTTATCTCGTACCTTTTTCACCTACTGCAGAATACTTAGCAAAACATTGGTATGAAATATTATCATTAAAATTATCTACCCAATTTAATCAAATAAATAGGTTGAGTGTGGAATCGGTTCGGGTTTATGAAACTCCTAATTGTTGGGCAGAATATCCTACGTACTTTTTAAAGTATTAAGGAGATTACAAATGTTCAGAAAGAGTTATGTATTTGATGATGTGTTACTCGTACCAAAAAAAACTAAGGTTTCTAGTAGAAAAGAAATAAATATTAGTGTTAATTTAAATCGAATCGGACAGTTAAATATTCCTATCATCTCCGCTAATACTCAATGGTGTACTGAAGATTCTATGGCGAGTGAAATGGCTAGAATGGGAGGACTTGGAATCATTCATAGAATGTGTACCCTTGAAAAACAAATAAGTTATGTACGTTCAGTAAAATCTATTTTAAAAATTAAATCTGAAAATGATTTTTTTCCAACTTTGGACAAGAATGGATATTTAAAAGTAGGTGCAGCGGTAGGGATTATTGGAGATTACTTTGATCGTGCTACACAATTAATTGAGTCTGGTGCGGATTTTATAACTGTTGATGTAGCTCATGGTCATTCTACACAAGCAATTCGTGCCATTAAAAAGTTAAATAAGTCTTTTCCAGAAATACCTCTAATAGCTGGAAATGTAGCAACAGCACAAGGAGTAATTGATTTAGCTAGTGCCGGTGCTAGCATAATAAAAGTTGGAATAGGACCAGGCAGTGTATGTACCACAAGATGTGTAACAGGAGCAGGAATTGCTCAATTAACAGCGATTATGGATTGTGCGGAGGCAGCTAAAGCAATAAATGTAAGTATTATTGCTGACGGAGGAATTAAAAGTTCAGGTGATATAGTTAAAGCATTAGCAGCAGGTGCGTCGTGCGTAATGCTAGGGAGAATGTTAGCAGGAACTACTGAAAGTGCGGCTGAATTAATAGAAATTGATGGAAAAAAGTATAAAGCTACTAAAGGATTCGTAACCTTTGGTACTAAATTAGAACTTCAACGTTTACGTGGACAAAAAATTAAAAAAGAAGAACATATTCGTTATGTTCCTGAAGGTGTGGAAGCTTGTTTTGAATATATTGGTCCTCTACGAGAATATCTTTATCAATTAATAGGAGGAATTCAATCGGGGTTTAGCTATAGTGGGGCTACTAACTATGATGAACTTTGTAAGAACCATGAATTTATTCAAGTTTCTCCACAAACACATCAAGAAAATCTACCTCATGCATTGAATATCTATGGCACTCCACCTATTGATTATAAAAAAGAGGTAATTCAAAATAATGATTAAGATTTCATGGGAAAAAATAGAAAACTTATCTCTTAAGATCGCTTCAATAATAAGAGAACAAAAGATACCATATGATTGCATTATTGGAATCTCCAGATCCGGTTTAATCCCAGCAGTAATTATTGCACATAATCTAGGAGTTAGAGAACTAACATCTATTTGTATTAAACGAAACAAAACCGATGATATTAATTCAGAAAAAGTTTACCCTCAAATAATAGATATTGGTTTAATGGCTGAACAGTATCTTAATTGGATTGTAATTGATGATATTGTAGGTAGTGGAGAAACCATTAAATTTATTAGAAATAAATTCTCTATACCAAAGCGTACAATTTTTGTAGCTAGTCTATTTTTTAATTCTCAAAATGGGGATCTTAATAAGATTAAGAGATGGGTTAATTATTATGCTAAAGAAGAACAAGAATGGATTAGATTTCCTTGGGAAACAGACGACTGCTGAATAAATATATAATATAGTATCTTGGATCTAGATAAGATGAGAAATTTACTTTCACAAGCAGACAATGTACAAATAGTGAATATTCCATTATCACCAGAAATTGAAGTGTCTAAGTATTTACATAAAAAATACCAAAAATTAATGAATTATCCAATAACTATTTTCAATGAAATTTTATGTAAATCAAATATTCCTTATGTCGATAATTTGTTAAAACGTGCGATCATCTTAAAAGGCCTAGATATGACGGAAGATAATTATCTCAACGAATTTTCTCACCGCATCAGAAAGATACTTTCTTCATATCAGCATATAAATAACAATTACCAAGCAAGAAATGAATTATTCTTATCTTCATTTTCTCTATCAGATCTTCCTTTTCTAAAATATCAACCGGAAGATGCTGGACGTTATTTAACTTCATTCGTTTTTTGTATAGTAGATAGTAATCTTAAAACGAATTTAGGTTTTTACCGAGGAGAAATTAAAAATGAAAATACTATTGCAATTTTTATTGATCCAAGAACCGATGCCCATAGAATACTTGTGAATCATCTACAAAATAGAAAAAAGGTTTATATTAGTCTATTTAATGGTGGACCTATAGCTACTTATATTAGTGCGGCTAGTAAAATTCCGGATAGAATTGATAGTTATTCATTTGCTAATGCTTTAGCAAAATATGAAATAAAATTATTTCAGGAAAAGCCTTATCCAGCAGTTCCTACTACAAGCGAAATAGTGTTGTATGGACATATTTATGGAAAAAAAATAACTGAAGGACCATTTGGTGAATTTAAGGGATACTATTCCGATATAACTTCTAGTTATGAAGTTAAGATAGATAAAATTTATACCAGACAAGATCCATATTTTTTTGGTTTATTTTGTGGAAAAGAATCTGGACTAAATTTAATGCAATTTCAAAATGAAACCTTTATGTATCATCACCTAATAACCAATAATCTTCCGGTAAAAAAAGTAATATATCCATTTAATTATTTTTCGGAATTTGGAACCATCATTGAGACTGAGATACCAACTCATAAATTACTGAAAAAAGCAATGGAATATGATACCAGAAGCAAGATTTTTTTTGTGACACGAAATGCTGATACTTTATTTTCAGATATGGCGATTTTTAAAATTTCTGTCTTTAAAGAGAGTTATGTTAAAAAAGAAATAAAAATGGGCGACCGAATTGGTATATTAATAGATAATAGAAACCATTATAAATGGGCTAAATATTAGAACTCAACGAATATATATAGATAGGAAAATTTATGCTTAAGTCCAAGTTTACTGGCAGATTACAATTTATACGCGAAGCAGAAAAGTTAAAAGATACTTTGCGGAGCTCCTATACATCCAAGGGACGTAAAGAAAGTACCGCTGAACATTCATGGCGCCTTTGTCTATTGGCAATGACTTTTGAAGATCAGTTACCCTCTCTAGATTTTGCTAAAGTACTTAAATTATGTGTGATACATGATTTAGGAGAAGCTATCCATGGAGATATTCCCGCACCCGCAATAAAACCGGTTAATTTGATAATTAAGAAAACTCAAGAACATAATGATCTATTACAATTAATGGCATCTTTAAATGAAGATAACCGAAAAAAATTTTTACAATTGTGGGAAGAATATGAAGAATCTTCATCTGTAGAAGCACAAGTAGTTAAAGCTTTTGATAAAATTGAAACCTTGCTACAACATAATCAGGGTGCTAATCCAGAAGATTTTGATTATTACTTTAATCTGACATATGGACGGGAAACTACTAATATTTTACCTTTATTTATTAATCTTAGAAAAGAAATTGATGAAGAAACTAGAAAAAAAATTCCATAAAAATTATTATATTGTAATATATAATAAAAAATGTTGATTATCTAAATTATGTAGATGTAACATACATGTATCTTTAAAATAAGAAATAATAATGGACGATCAATTTAAAAATAATGCGCTCATTTATCATCAGTTTCCAGTACCGGGTAAAATACAAGTAAATGCTACTAAACCTTTATGCACCCACCCAGCAGCATGAATTATCACTAGCTTATTCTCCTGGTGTAGCTGCTCCATGTTTAGAAATCTTTGCCGATCCTAGCCTAGGGCAGTAAATAAATATACAGCACGTGGTAATTTAGTAGCAGTAATTTCTAATGGAAGTGCAGTACTACTTGGTTTAGGTAATCTGGGTGCACTAGCAGTAAAACCGGTTATGGAAGGTAAGGGAGTACTTTTCAAAAAATTTGCTGGAATTGATGTATTTGATCTTGAAATTGATGAATCAGATCCGGATAAATTAACTAATGTAATTGCCGCTCTCGAGCCTACTTTTGGAGGCATCAATCTTGAGGACATAAAATAAAAGCACCTGAATGTTTTTATATTGAGAAAGCATTGTGTGAACGCATGAATATTCCGGTTTTTCATGATGATCAGCATGGCACAGCAGCTATTATTTGTACCGGGAGGTCTGATTATCCTAATCAGGTTAATAATGTTCTATGTTTTCCATTTATTTTTCGTAGGGCATTAGATGTTGGAGCTACAACTCTTAATGAAGAAATGAAACTAGCAGTAGTTCATGCAATTTCCGATCTAGCTTTGTCTTAAAATAATGAAAGAGCAGCATCATCAGCTTATGATAAGGATGAAAAATTCATATTTGGATCAGAATATCTAATACCTAAACCCTTTGATCCCCGTCTTCTTTTGACAATTGCACCAGCAGTCAGTCGCAAAAGCTGCAATAAATTCAGGGGTTGCAACGAGACCAATTAAAGATTTCGCGGCTTATCAAAAAAAATTGTCTAGCTTAATTAGTAGCTAGATTTCACGACTTCGAAAAATAATACGTCCTTTACTTAGGTCATATGGAGTTAGTTCTACTATGACTTTATCACCAGTCAAAATACGAATATAATTTTTTCTTATTTTTCCGGATATGTGTGCAGTAACTACATGTCCATTCTCTAGCTCTACTCTAAACAGAGTATTTGGCAAACTCTCTAGTACAATACCTTGCATCTCAATATTATCTTCTTTAGCCATATATCCTCCCTCCTTCTATGTAAGTAAATAAATTTAAGTAAGTTATCTTTTCTCAAGATAACGTTCTGCATCTAATGCAGCCATACAACCCGTAGCAGCAGAAGTAATTGCTTGACGATATATATGATCGGTTACATCTCCAGCTGCAAAAACCCCTGGAATACTTGTCTGTGTAGCAGAACCTTTAGTACCTGATTGTACTTTAATATAACCATTTTCCAACGCAACTTGTCCATTAAAAATAGTACTATTTGGTTGATGACCAATCGCAATAAAAACGGCCATGACATCAATTTTCTTGATTTTTTTAGGATATTCTGTAGAACGTAATATCACACCGTTTACTCCACTTTCATCACCAATTATTTCTTCAATTTTATATTTAAGATGAAAACTTATGTTTCCATTCTTCGATTTTTCAATTAACCTATTAATCAAAATCTTCTCTGCTCTGAAATTATCACGTCGATGAATTAAATGTACTTCCAAAGCAATATTGGACAAATATAATGCTTCTTCTACTGCGGTATTACCACCACCTACTACTGCTACTTTATGGTTTTTATATAAAAATCCATCACATGTTGCACAAGCCGATACACCTTTACCTTTGAAAGCATCTTCAGATGCTAATCCTAAGTAACGTGCGGAGGCTCCCGTTGCAATAATCAACGCATCACACCTATATTCTCCCTTTTCTCCAAATAATAAAAAAGGTTGGTGATGCAAATTGACTTTATAAATATAGTCACAAATCACTTCCGTGTTAAATTTGAGAGCATGTTCATGCATACGATTCATCAATTGTGGTCCAGTTAAATTGGTTGGATCACCAGGCCAATTTTCAATATTTAAGGTTGTAGCCAGTTGCCCGCCTTTATCGATGCCTGTAATTAATACGGGGTGTAGATTAGCACGTGCTGCATAGATAGCTGCCGTATAACCTGCCGGTCCTGAACCTATAATTATTAATTTACTGTTTTTAATCATTAAGCTTCTCCAAGTGTTTTATTTTGCACTACTATAAGTGTATAGTAATATCAATGGATATTTTAAAACCAAGATAAATACTTAAAAGATTTTTAATCATCATTAAATTATTTAAAAATAAATATGCTTGATCCTAATTTATTACGTAATGAATCTAATATAGTCGCTGAAAAATTAGCGCGGAGAAATTTTCCACTAGACATTGATACATTACACATGATAGAAGTAAAACGTAAATCATTACAAATTGAAACAGAAAAATTACAATCCGAACGTAATAAAATATCTAAAGAAATTGGCTTTCTTAAACAGAAAGGTGAAGATATTAGAACTCTTTGTCAAAAAGTTCAAGAATTAAATCAATCTATCAGGACAAAAAAAATTGAACTTAATGTCTTAATAAATCAATTTCGTGAATTTATACTGATGTTACCTAATATTCCAGCAGATGAAGTTCCTCTTGGCAAAGATAAAAGCGAAAATATTGAAATTAGTCGTTGGGGATACCCACGAGAATATGATTTTCCAGTGCGTGACCATGTAAAATTAGGAGAATTAACTCATGGTTTAGATTTTGCTTCGGCCGTAAAACTGACCGGCAGTCGTTTTGTAGTAATGAAAGGGCAAATAGCTCGTTTACACAGAGTATTAGGACAATTCATGATAGATTTACATACTACTAAACATGGTTATACAGAAGTTTATGTTCCGGATTTAGTTAATTATACCTCTCTTTATGGAACTGGACAATTACCAAAATTTAGTAAAGATTTATTTTTTACAAAATTATTAGATTCTACAACAAATAATTATGCGTTAATTCCCACAGCCGAAGTACCTTTAACTAATTTAGTACGTAATGAAATTCTAAAAGAGGAATGCTTGCCCTTAAAATTTACTGCACATACTTCCTGTTACCGTTCTGAAGCTGGTTCTTATGGAAGAGATACTCATGGATTAATTCGCATGCATCAATTTGAAAAAGTAGAATTAGTACAAATTACAGCTCCAGAATCTTCTATGCATACGTTAGAAAATTTAACCAATCATGCTGAAACCGTACTAAAAATGTTAAATCTACCATATCGAAAAGTACTTTTATGCACTGCTGATCTTGGAAATAGTTCTTGTAAAACTTATGATTTAGAAGTTTGGCTTCCTTCTAAAAACACTTTTGTAGAAATATCTTCTTGTTCTAATATGTGGGATTTTCAAGCTCGTCGTATGCAAATACGTTATATTAATAAAAAAAATAAGAAAACTAGCTTAGTACATACCCTAAACGGTTCAGGATTGGCCGTAGGTCGTACGTTACTTGCGATCATGGAGAATTATCAAAAAGAAGATGGGAGTATTTTAATACCAAAGATCTTACATTCTTACATGAATGGGATTACCTGTATTGGAAATTAATTATCTTTTCTTTTCTGGTGGTGGATGGGTCGTGAGGGATTCGAACCCACGACCGTTGGATTAAGAGTCCACTGCTCTACCAACTGAGCTAACGACCCATACTAATTTAATTACTCTTCATTTTTAATAGATTTTTGCATACATGCATATATAGCACAGATGATTGACGCGCGGAAACCTTTTTCTTCTAAAACTTTTAAAGCTTCTATGGTTGTTCCTTTTGGGGAACAAATATTATCTTTTAGTTGTCCAGGATGTTTTCCAGTGGTTAAAATCATTTCAGCAGCTCCTTTTACAGCCTGTGCAGCAAATTTGTACGCGTTTTCTCTCGACATACCTCCAAGAACAGCAGCATCGGCCATGGATTCAATAAACATATAAACATATGCTGGAGCCGAACTACTTATTCCTATCATGCTGTGAATGAGATCTTCTGTTATAACTGCAGTTTTTCCAACTAAATTAAATATCTGGACTACTTGTTTAATTTCCTGTGATGTTACCAAAGCGTTAGATGTAATTGAAGTCATGCTTTCACCTACTAAAGCAGCAGTATTTGGCATAACTCGTATAATTTTGCTTTTTGGTCCCACTATTTTTTTTAGTACTTCTAGTTTTATCCCTGCAGCTAAAGAAATTACTAATGTCTTTTCACTTCTTAAACAAGAAAACTTCTCTTTAAGCACATTTAAAATAACATTTGCTTTGACTGCTAAAAATAAAATATCAGCATTTTTAATGACTTCTTCTTCACTAGAAGTAAAATTAATTCCATATTTTTGATGCAGAATTTGGGTTTTTTCTTGATGACAATCATAGACATAAATATCCATCGGCATAATTTGTCTACTTTTAATGAAACCAGCAATGAGTGTTTGTGCTATATTACCTCCACCAATAAAACCTAGTTTTTTTTTCATTAAATAAGCTCTCCTTTTTTTTATTATATTTATCTCTCATTTACAGGATACTCATGCATCCAAACATTAAGCAATTTGTAAGAAATAGCCAGTACTACTGGTCCAATAAATAAACCAATCATACCAAAGGTAAAGAATCCACCAATAACTCCACAAATAATCATAATCATTGGCAAATCCGCCCCCATACGAATTAATACGGGACGCAAAATATTATCTAAAGTTACAACCAGGCAGCTCCATATCATTAATATGGTTGCAGAAGTATTTTCACCACTCCAGTAAAGCCACATAATAGCTGGTATTAATACTGGAAGTGTTCCAAGTTGCATTAAACCCAATAAAATTAAAATTCCTGTTAATAATGCAGCATATGGAATTCCAGAAAATGCTAACCCTACACCTCCAAGTATACCTTGTACTAAAGCTGTAACAGATATTCCTAATGCCACAGCACGAATCGCTTTAGTAGCGAGTAATACAGCTGCTTCACCACGATGTGTAGCCAATCTCCCAGCAAAATGAAGTATCCATTGTCCTATCTGCTCTCCACGCCAGTAAAGTAATATACTAAATAACAACATCAATCCCAAATGCAATATAACACGAGCCAAATGGGCTACCTGTAATAAAATAAAGCCTGTTGTTTTACCAATATAAGGTTTAGCATAGATTATCATTGAGTTACTCTTTTCTCCCGCTAAAATGCTATTCCAGGTAGAATATAATTTCTCTCCAATAAGAGGAATATTATCAATAAAATGTAATTGAGGTAATTTTATTGGTCCTGAAGTTAAAGATTGAATTAATGGAATTATATTGTCGATAAAACCCGCCAGTAGTAATGTGATAGGTATAATAAAAAGTAAAAATAACATTAGTATCATAATTAATATAGCCAATATTCTACTTCGCCAGAGTAGATTCTGAAGTTTAATAAATAAAGGCCAAGTGGCAATTACTACCATACTAGCCCATGCAAAACCAGCAATGAAAGGTTGTACCACCCAAAAACACGTCACCATGAGTATGGTAATAAACATAAATAAGAATAATAATTGTGGAATATCCACAGTTTTTTGTAAGATATTTTTCATACTACAATGTTTTTCCTCTTTCTTCTAACTGGTTTTTTTTCCGTTTCCATTGGTGTGTTTCTTTTCTATAGGAAGATATTGGTGGTACGTCCGAGTGGATTTGAACCACTGACCAACACCATGTCAAGATGTTACTCTAACCAACTGAGCTACGGACGTATAATTAATTCATTTATAATATTTAGTAATTTCAGTCATCTGCCCGTTGTAAAAGATCTTTATCCGATAAACTTTGCAAGTGGCGGATTCGATATATCATCATCATTGCTGATGCAGTTAAGCCAATGATAAAACCTATCCAAAAACCAGCCGGTCCTAAAGGATTAACTATCCAATTAGTTAATCCTAATATATATCCACATGGTAATCCAAGTAACCAATAAGCAATAAAAGTAATTATCGAAATAGAAGATGTATCTCTATATGCCCGTAAGATACCACTTCCTATAATCTGTACCGAATCAGAAATTTGATAGAGAGCTGCAAATAACATTAGCTTTGCTGCTAGTGCAATTATTTGCGGATTATCATTATATAACCAAACAATCTCTTTTCGATAAAGAACAGTTAAAAAAGATGTAATAAGAGCAAAAGCAATTCCAGTACAATGAGCAGTTTTAGCAGATAAATGTGCGCTACTAAGAGAACCTCTACCAAGCTGAAAACTCACCCTAATCGTAGTAGCTATACTGAGTGAAAGTGGTAAAACAAAAACTAATCCATTAAAACTCAACGCGATGTGATGACTAGCTACTGATATAACTCCTAAATGGGAAATTAATAATGCTACCATAGTAAACAAAGTCACTTCAAAAAAAAAAGATAGAGATATGGGCAATCCCAAAGTAATAAGTTTGGACATAACTTTCCAATCGGGTTTTAGCTTGAATAAATGTGAGCACGTTACTCTTGTAATATTTTTCATAGGATGACTACTACTAAAACTGAACCAAGTAATCATAGTTATAAACATAACCCAGTAAACTACCGCTGTTGCCATACCACATCCTACACCACCGATTGATGATGGAATGCCAAATTTACCATGAATAAAAATATAATTTACTGGAATATTAACTATTAAGCCTATAAAACTTATTATCATACTTGGTTTAGTATTTGCCAGACCTTCACACTGGTTACGTAATACTTGTAATAATAAACATCCCGGAACACCATATAGCATAGCATGCAAATAAAAAATAGTTTTTTCAGCTAATTTATGATCTATATAGTGCATAGAATAAATTAAATAAGAAGCGTTATGTAATACCAACATAATTAGCAAACATGTAATTATTGCTAACCAATAAGCCTGACATATATAATAAGGAATACGATCACATTGGCCTGAACCCTTGAGTTTAGCTAATACTGGGGTTAATGCCATAATTAACCCATACCCAAATAAAATCACCGGTAACCATATAGAAGTTCCTATCGCTACCGCAGCCATATCAAGATCGCTTATCGATCCAGCCATAATTGTGTTAATCATACTTATAGATGTTTGTGCTATTTGTGCTAAAATGACCGGAGCAGCCAAAATTAATAATTGACGAGCTTCAACTAAATATTTTTGCACTTATTTTATCCTTTAAGTAGTAAGATATTTAGTTGTTAAAACATAACATATAATTATACGAATGAAAAATTCATTTTCCAGTCATTGTAAAAATTATAGCAAGGGTGTTAAAATTAGGTATAGTTTTTCAGTATAATAAAAAACTGTACTTGAAAAACTACTGAATGAACTATATAAATTAATTTATATATGATTATATAGCTCAATTTTAATAAGGACTTTTCATGAATACTATTGAAAAAATTCAACGTCAAATTTCTGACAATCCTATTCTTCTTTTTATGAAAGGTTCACCACAAAATCCTTCCTGTGGATTTTCTGCACAAACCGTACAAGTGCTATTAAGTTGTGGAGAACCTTTTAATTATGTAGATATTTTAAAATGTCCTGATATTCGCACAGAGTTACCTAAATATGCTAATTGGCCAACGTTTCCTCAATTATGGGTGGAAGGAAAACTGATTGGAGGTTGTGATATTATTGTTGAAATGTTTCAGAGTGGTGAATTACAAATGCTTATCAAAAGAACTGCTGATAAATATCGAGATCATCTTTCTTAAAAACCTACTTATGAATGTAGTGAAACAATTACACGATTTGCACAAAATCGCACATTTGCGTCGGGAATATACTTTAGGAGCGTTACGTCGTCAAGATTTACCATATAATCCAATTAAATTATTTGATAAATGGTTCAAGCAAGCATGTGAAGCACAATTACCTGAGCCTAATGCTATGTGTTTGGCTACTGTAGATAAAAACAATCATCCTTGGCAACGTATGGTGTTACTAAAGCATTTCGATGAAAAAGGAATGATATTTTATACTAATTTCACTAGCCGAAAAGCGCAACATCTCAATAATAATCCATACATTAGCCTTTTATTTCCATGGAACATGCTCGAACGACAAGTTATAGTTTTAGGTAATGTAGAACGTCTTTCTCATATAGAAACCGTTAAATATTTCCAAAGTAGGCCACGTGATAGCCAAATTAGTAGTTGGGTTTCACATCAATCTAGGGTTATATCAAGTCGCAGAGTATTAGAGAATAAATTTGTTCAAATCCAAAGAAAATTTAAAAAAAGACCAATTCCATCCCCTCATTTTTGGGGAGGATTTCGGATCTATATTAATTCTATTGAATTCTGGCAAGGAGGTAAAAATCGTTTACATGATCGTTTTTTTTTTCATCGAAAAGGAAAAGGCTGGAAAATTAATCGACTTGCTCCATAACATAAAAATCATTTCATTTATTAAAAAAAAATATGAACACCATTCTTAATCAATTTAAACAAAGAACTCTTATCTATCAAATAACCGATGAGATAGCTTTAAAAAAAAGACTTAGTGAATGCGGTATTACACTTTATTGTGGATTTGATCCCACAGCTGATAGCTTACATTTAGGACATCTTATACCACTGCTGTGTCTAAAAAGATTTCAGAATGCCGGTCATAAACCTATTGCACTTATAGGTGGAGCAACAGGTTTAATTGGAGATCCGAGTTTTAAAAAAAATGAACGTAAACTGAATTCTACAGAAATAGTTATTAAATGGGTTAAAAACATTAGTAAACAACTGGAATTATTTTTAGATTTTAATTGTGGTAAAAATAGTGCAATGATAGTAAATAATTATACCTGGCTTGGAAAAATGAAGATGATAGATTTTTTACGTATAGTTGGAAAACATTTCACCATTAATCAATTAATTCATAAAGAATCAGTAAAGCAACGTTTAAATGGTAATGATTTAGGACTTTCCTTTACCGAATTTACTTATAATTTATTACAAAGTTATGACTTTGCCTATCTCCATTCCCAGTATGGTGTAGAATTACAAATCGGGGGATCAGATCAGTGGGGTAATATTACTTCGGGAATTGATTTAACTCGTCGCTTACATCAAAAAAAAGTTTTTGGTGTTACTCTTCCTCTCATTACCAAAAAAAATGGCATAAAATTTGGTAAAACTGAGGATAATATCATCTGGTTAGATGCTCACAAAACTAGTCCTTATAAATTTTATCAGTTTTGGCGTAATACAGCAGATACTGACGTATATAGGTTATTGAAATTATTTACTTTTATGGACATCAATACTATTGATACTTTAGAAAAAGAAGACCAAAACAGTGGTGAAAAACCTCGAGCACAAATGATATTAGCAGAAGAGGTAACACGGTTAGTACATGGTATTACAGGACTATCAGCAGCTAAACGGATAACGGAATTTTTATTTTCTACTACTACCAAGAATAGTAATGATATGAAGGAAAGCGATTTCACTCAGTTAGCACAAGACGGTATTCCAACTATAACTATTGAAATCGAAAATCAGGTTGATTTACAGCAAGCACTGGTAAAAGCTAACTTAGCATCCTCACGTACTCAAGCACGATATCTGGTTGATGCTAGAGCTATAACTATTAATGGTCAAATCCAATTGGATCCTAGCTACCAATTTGGTAATTTAGATAAGCTTTATAGACATTATACATTATTACGACGTGGCAAAAAAAACTATTGTTTAATTTATTGGAAATAATAAATTAATTACAGAATACCATTCTAATTAGAGCTTTATAAAAAAAACTATAGCAATGGACTAAAAAAATAAAATAGTTGTTCAAGAACACGTTGCCAATAAGGTCTACATAACCAGCTCTTAACATCTATAAGTATTGAACTAGTAATATAATTTTCTTGTATAAAAGATAAATCATTACCAAAGTTGTTATCATCAATGACAAGTGTAATTTCAAAATTCAACCATAAACTACGCATATCAAAATTGACTGTACCAATCAAACTTAATTGTCCATCAATCTGTACGCTTTTTGTATGTAATAAACCTCCTTGGAATTGGTAAATCTTAACACCAGCTTTTAATAACTCAGTAAAGAAAGCACGACTAGCCCAACCTACTAATATTGAGTCATTACAGTATGGTAGAATTATACGGACGTCAACTCCACGTTCAGCTGCAATACATAGCGCATGAAGCAAATCATCACTTGGTACAAAATAAGGAGTGGTCATAATAATAGCATGACGTGCCGAAAAAATAGCTGTGAGTAGTGCTTTATGAATCATATAATCCGGGTAATCTGGTCCTGAAGCAATTACGTGAATTGCAGCCGGTTGACTGGTTGTTGGAGATGAAGAAGAAATCTTACTACTAAGATCAGGGTGGAATGGTAAAATACGGTGACCGGTTTCTAATTCCCAGTCACAGGAATAAATGATTGCCATCATATTAGTTATCGGGCCTTCCATACGTACCATCAAATCAATCCATTGACCAACTTTAGCTTGTTGTTTAAAAATTCGTGGATCTACTAAATTCATGCTTCCTGTATAAGCAATGCAATTATCAATTAATACCATTTTGCGATGCTGGCGTAAATCTAAACGTCGGAAAAAAATACGCAATAAACTTACGCGTAAAGCTTCAACAATCTCAATACCTGCATTTCTCATAATAGATACTAAGGTACTATGAAAAAAGCTCCTACTACCAGCTGAATCCAACATTAGTCGACAATGTACTCCTCGTTTAGCTGCAGTTATAAGTGCATCTGCTACTCTATTAGTAATTCCTCCGGGTTGCCAAATGTAGAAAACAATTTGAATATTATTTCGAGCCAATTGAATATCTTGAATAAGAGATTTTACGATGTCATCGGTACTTGTAAGTAAATTTAACTTATTAGCTTTAATACTAGTAATACCTTGGCGTAACTCGCACAGTTGAAATAATTGACGAGCTACCTCACTATTTTTCATAGCAAAAAAATTTTTGTAATTTTTAAATTCTTTTATCCATTGAGTAATTGAAGGTAATATAAGTTGTGCTCGTTTCGCTCTTCGTTTTCCTAAATAAAGTTCTTCTAAAGTAAAATAAGCGATAATTCCCATTAAAGGGAAAATATAGATAGTTAATAACCAAGCAAGAGAAGATGATACCGTTCTACGTTTCATTAAAATTCTAAACAGTGTCGCAGCAATTAATAATCCATATAATACAATAATAAACCTGCTGATGAAGGAGTAAAAAGTGATCATTCATGTACTACTCATCAATCAGTTCTATTTGCGCGGCGTAATATAATTTTTGGTGGATAAATTTATCGACACAACATATAAAATCTATATAAATAGATTGTTAACACTGCATTAATTAGATAATAAATAATATTTAATATTATCATTGATATTGTCATAACAAATAAAGGTGTTACAAAGGCTGAAAAAATCAAGACTAAATATTTTCCGAATAGCCATAAAATAATTGCAGGAATTACTAATTTATGATATTTCCATATCATATTAGTACTAATACGCATAGAATTTGATATACTGGTTTGTTCATTAATCATAACTATTGGAGATAATGATAATAAAATAGTCAATACTATTCCTGGAAAAATTAAGATTATTAATCCCAATTGATTTAATAAGTTTATTATAAATGTTAATATTAGTAATCTCGGAAATTGTAAAAGGGAATTTTCTAAAGCTAGTAATATATTACCTGGTTTTCCTGATGAAACCATTGTAATCAAATTTAAAATTCCACCTAACATTAATGTATGTCCTAATAAGGTAATGAAAAATTTTATTCCAGAAATGTATAATAGCAACATTAGTTGTTCTGATGACATTTTTTGTACTATATCAAAGAAACTTTTTTCTAAGTATTTCGGATCGTTAGTTGCAAATAAAAATTGCATCTGATCACTATAAGAAGGCAATATAATTATATTCATTATAACTGTAAGACAAGATATTAACATCGCCATTAAAATGATATTAATGCCTTGATTACAACAAAAATTAATTGTATCACGAGATAAAGATCTTACGGTGATAGACATAGTAGTATCCCTTTTCATCTTGCTGTATTAAATGAGTTTAATAAAATAAACTTTAAGTATCAATAATTATATGAAAAGTAGTTATTTCTTATTGATTTTCAATTTTAGTCATGCTTATATCATACATACGTATTAAACATTAATGGTTGAGGATTGGGTTCGTAAAAATTTGAAGAAAAAGTACCCAAAGGTTTTTTGTGAAACACATTTTCAGTTATGGATTATTTTTATTTAAAATATTTTTTGGCATCATCCTTATTGCAATTATAACCTTACTTTTTGTAATAAGAAAATTTCTTCATCATAAAAAATCACCCGATGGCTATTTGCAATTAACACATTTAGGTAAAAAATATGATGAAATGAAAAATGATATGCTATTCTCCATTTCAGATCATAAACATAATCAATGGAAAAAGATAAAAAATAAATTCTTCTCAATCTTCAAAAAGACAAAATCAGAGTTAAAACCAAACCAAGAGAATAAAATTATTTATGTCATTGATTTTAAAGGAAGCATGGATGCAAAAGAAGTTTATTGTTTAAGGGAAGAAATTTCAGCTATATTGTTAGTTGCAACCAATAATGATCAGGTTTTATTGAGATTAGAAAGTGCTGGTGGTTTAGTACAGAGTTATGGCTTAGCTGCCTCACAACTACAGCGTTTACGTAAGAAAGGAATTTTTTTAACGGTAGTAGTTGATAAAATGGCGGCAAGTGGTGGTTATATGATGGCTTGTGTAGCTAATCATATTATCGCAGCTCCCTTTGCCGTGGTTGGTTCAATTGGGGTAGTTGCACAAATTCCTAATTTTAATCGATTATTAAAGCGTAATGAAATCGATATTGAACTTCACACGGCTGGTGAATACAAACGTACTTTAACGTTATTTGGAGAAAACAATGATCGTGGTCGTCAAAAACTAAGAGAAGAATTACAAGCTACACATCAGTTATTTAAAAAATTTATTCATGATATGCGTCCGATATTAGATATTGATGATATTGCAACCGGAGAATACTGGTTCGGAACTCAAGCTATAGAAAAAAAGTTGATTGATGAAATTGGTACAAGTGATGAATTTATCCTACAAAAAAAAAATCAATGTGAATTAATTGCGGTTTGTTATTGCATATCTTCAAAAACCAAATGGTTTGATAGTATATTGAATACGATCTATCAACGTATAGAATACTTGTTATTTTAAATAATATCATAAATGAACCATTGAGAGTAACTATTAGATTAGTTGGTTTATTGCACTACATTTTATGTTAAAAAAAAATTTTTTTTTACAATAGATAAGATGAAATCTTTTATGTCTGATTCTCCTTTAATATTAGCGCTTGATTATGCCAATCGTAATAATGTTATAAGCTTGGTTGATAATATAGATCCTTCATGGTGTCGTCTTAAAGTAGGTAAAGAATTATTTACATTACTAGGTCCACAAATTGTACGTGACCTGCAACAAAGAGGATTTGAAATCTTTCTAGATCTTAAATTTCACGATATTCCTACTACCGTAGCACATGCCGTGGCTATTACTGCTGAAATGGGGGTATGGATGATAAATGTTCATGCAAGTGGAGGAGCAAAAATGATGAGTGCTGCATATGAGGCATTGTTGCCTTTCGGTAAAGATGCTCCATTATTACTTGCTGTTACTATGCTAACAAGCATAAAGGAACAGGATTTATATGATCTAGGTTTCACTTTTTCACTTTCAGAACAAATTAGAAGATTAGCAATCTTAACATATAATTGTGGTCTTGATGGTATTGTCTGTTCTGCAGACAACGCGGTGCAAGTGAAATGTGAGATTGATCATAGATTTATTATAGTATCACCAGGGATTAGATTGGATAATAAAAATTGCGATCATCAAAGTATTATGAGTCCATATGAAGCACTATGTGCTGGTGCTGACTATATCGTAATAGGACGTCCTATTACACAATCTTTAAATCCAATAAAAACTCTAAATGAAATTTATACTTCACTTATCACTTATTGAATAACTTAATATTCAGTTTCTCAGAACTGCTTGAAATCGGTTTTTTAATCTATCTAGACATTTATCTATAAGTGCTGATACTTCATCTTCTTGAAGTGTTCGATTAGTATGTTGCAAAATTAAGCTCAGAGCCAGACTTTTGTAACCTTTTGCTATATTATTACCACGATACACATCAAATAATGATATTGAAACTAATTTCTTTGATAAAATATTTTTACATTCGGTTATTATATCTGAAGCTGAAATGTCTTCAGCAACTACTATAGCAATATCACGACGATTTGATGGAAATCGTGATATATTATGTATAATTGGTTTAGAAGATTGGGAAATTTTTTTCCATAACACTTCAAATATTATAGTTTTATCATTTAAATCCAATCGATGTTGTAATTCTGGATGAATAACACCTATAACGCCAATACGTTCATTATGTAAAAAAATTGCCGCCGTTTGACCTGGATGTAAAGCGGGATTTATTTCTTCTTTAAAATGAATTCCTTCTTTTTTACCAGTTAAGTCAACTAAGGCTTCCACATCACCTTTTAAATCATAAAAATCCATATGCTTGTTGCATGGGGTATCCCAATGATCTTCATATTTATTACCACTGATAATTCCTGATATCATTAAATCTTCTTGTATCTTATTTTGCATTTTCATAAATCGTTTACCTATTTCAAATATTCTCATACCTTTCTGCTGACGATTTTGATTGTAAATTATCACAGATAGTAAACCACTCCATAATGAAAGACGCATTGTAGATAATTCTGTAGAAATTGGGTTAGATAATTTTAAATTATCTTCCCTTGGATGTAACAACATCTGTATTTCTGGATTTACAAAACTGTAAGTAATTACCTCCTGATATCCTCTATCTACCAATAATCTTCTGACACGTTTAAGTGAAATATTAGTACTTCTATTTAATCTCATATATGTTTTTAACGAACTACAAGATATCTTATCATATCCATAAATCCTGGCTATCTCTTCTATTAGATCTTCCTCGATATTAAGATCAAAACGCCAGCTAGGAGTTTTGACTTTCCAATAATCATTTTTTTTATTCCATGTATAATTACAACCCAGGCGAGATAAAATATCTACTATTTCATCATCCATAAGATGTTGGCCAAGAAGTGAATCTAGCTTTCTTCGACGCAATAGTATAAGGTTACCTTTTGGTAAATAGGTTAGATTCGTAATCTCAATAATTGGTCCAGCTTTTCCACCGCAGATCTGTAAAAATAAATGCGTAGCTAATTCAATTGCATGAAACTGAATCATGGGATCTACTCCTCGTTCATAACGTTGTGAAACATCGCTATGTAATTTATACCGTAATGAACGACCTATAATAAATAAAGGGTTGAAAAATGCACTTTCGATCACTATGTTCTTTGTCTTCTTGTTTAGGTCAGAAGATACTCCACGAACAATTCCTGCTATGGATAATACTTTATTATTATCTGCTATAACAATTACATCTTCTTGTAACTTGATGTGATGACTATTAGTTAAAATAAAAATTTCATTTGGTTTTGCCATTCGTACAGTAATGTTTCCATCAATCGAATTAAAATCAAATATGTTCATTGGTTGCCCAAGTTCTAATAAAACATAGTTGATAATATCAACTACTACATTACCAAAACTATAATTGCATCGTCGCAATTTTTCACTCAACCATAAAGGTGTCTGTACATTAATATCAATTTCCTTTAAAATACGTGCTATATAACGAGGGCAAGCTTCCGGAACTTTTACATCAATCAGTAATGTGTCATCCAATCTTACTGAGACTGGTAAGATTTTTTTTTCCTTAAATCTTAATTTATTGAAAACAGCTATATCTCGTGCTATACCACGAATACTCAAACAATCCGCGCGATTTGGAGTCACGTTAATTTCAAAGATTTTATCATCTAATTGCAAATAATCTCTAATATTCATTCCTATTTGAGCAGAATAGGGTAGTTCAATTAAGGAATTTTTTTTATCAACTTCAAATATCCCTAAATTAGAAAAATCACATAATTTTCCCTCTGAAATGATGTTATGAATATTCTTAGCATGAATTTTGAATTTATCCAAAAGCAGTGCTCCTCTAACAGCAACTGCAACTTTTATACCTTTACGGCAATTTTCTGCATCACAAACTATAGTTAGTAAATTATTACTATTTTTATCTATATTCACTTTTGTAAGATATAAATTCTCTAAGAATGGTTTACATTCTACTATTTCGCCCACAACTACACCAATACAATTACCGGATACGTTTATGATTTGGTTAACTTCTAGTCCGGACCTAGTAAGTTGTTCAGATAATGAGTGACTATTAATATCAATGTTTACCCATTCTCTTAACCAAAATTCACTAACTCTCATAATGGCTTTTCATTTAATTAAATTGTTTAATAAATCGTAAATCATTTTCATAAAACTGACGTAGATCTGATATTTCATAATATAGCATAGCAAGACGTTCTATACCCATTCCAAAAGCTAACCCCGAATAAATCTCTGAGGAAATTCCAACATTCTTGAGTACATTAGGATGTACCATTCCACATCCTAATACTTCTATCCATTGGTTTTCTTTACTTATTATATCAATCTCAGCAGATGGTTCTGTAAAAGGAAAATAAGAAGGTCGAAATCTTATTTTTAATTGTTTTTCAAAAAAAATTTCTAAAAAATCATACAATATTTTTTTTAGATGACTAAAACTTATGTCTTGATCAACTATTAAACCTTCTATTTGATGAAACATAGGGGTATGAGTGGGATCATTATCCTTTCTATACACTTTACCTGAAGCAATTATTTTTATAGGAGGTTTTTGATTTTTCATTATTCTTATTTGTATTCCTGACATTTGTGTTCTTAATAAATAAGTATCATTAAACCAAAAAGTATCATGTTCAGTGCGAGCAGGATGATGAAGTGATATATTTAGAGCATCAAAATTATGATAACCATCTTCAATTTCTGGACCGGTTACTAGTTCAAAACCTAATCCATAAAATATTTTTTCAATGCGATCAATTATAAGGGTTATGGGGTGCATGCCCCCAGTCTTAACACCACGTCCTGGTAATGAAATATCAATTTTATTATTTTTACACAGAATAATATCGAGAGCTTCTGATTCCAACTGCTGTTTTTTTTTATTGAATGCAAGCAACATTTGCTTTTTAATATCATTCAACACCCTTCCTATAGCAGGACGTTGTTGTAAAGGTAAACTATTTAACTTACTCATATAGATAGTTATCTGTCCTTTTTTTCCTAAGTATTCAAGGCGTATTTTTTCTAGAGCTTTAACTTCATTAATATTCTCAATTTTTTTTGAGAATTGATTTCTCAATTCTTTTATATGAACTAGCATTTTTTCCTTAATCGGTTGGTGTTTGTTAGAGATAGTAATTAAAAAAAAACCTCCACATAGGAATAATTCATTTAGGACAAAAATAATAATTTTTTATTAAATAGGATTAGCCAATTTTGCTTTTTCAACTAATATAGAAAACGAATTATTATCAGATACTGCAAGATCCGATAAGATCTTACGATCTATTTGAACTAAAGAGATTTTTAGTCCTTTAATAAATTTATTATAAGAAAGACCATATTTCCTTACTGCAGCATTAATGCGCATAATCCAGAGTTGGCGTAAGTTGCGTTTACGCTGACGGCGATCACGGTAAGCGTACTGACCAGCTTTTATTACAGCTTGAATCGCCACCCTATATGCACGAGAACGTGCTCCATAATAACCCTTAGCTTGTTTTAAAATTTTTTTGTGACGTGCATGAGCCACTACACTACGCTTTACACGAACCATATTTTTTACCTCTAATCTAACTACTTATTTTTATTTGGCTTTCATCATACATAAGGCATAGATCCTACTACTAATTTTAAATCTCCTTTCGATATCACTGTTTTTGAACGTAAATGACGCTTTCGCTTAGAAGATTTTTTAGTAAGTATATGACGAAGGCTAGTTTTTTTATGTTTAAAATTGCCAGAAGCAGTTTTTTTAAAACGTTTAACAGTACTGCGTACAGTTTTTATTTTTGGCATATTTACACCACTTATTATTATTCAGATATATCCAACCCAAATTATACTTTCTTTTTGGGAGTGAGCACCATAATCATTTGCCTTCCTTCAATTTTCATCGGAAAATACTCTACTACGGCAAATTCATCTAAATCATTTTTTATTCGGTTTAACATTTCAAGACCTAGTTGTTGATGCGACATTTCACGACCTCGAAAACGTAATGTAATTTTTACTTTATCACCATCTTCTAAAAAACGAAGCAGGCTACGTAATTTTACGTTATAGTCTCCTTCATCTGTACCAGGACGAAATTTTATTTCCTTGACCTGAATTATTTTTTGCTTTTTTTTCTGTTCTTTTGAGAATTTGCTCTTTTCATAGAGATATTTACCGTAATCTATTATTTTACAGACGGGAGGTTCAGTATGAGGGTTAATCTCAACGAGATCAACGCCGGCTTGAGAAGCTTTTTCTAAAGCTTCATATAGACTTACAATTCCAATTGATTCTCCGTCTACGCCAGTTAAACGAACCTCCTTAACATTTATTTCACTATTAATACGATTTGGACGTATTGGGGGATTTTTTTTTCCGTTTTTAATATAATTTTCCTCCTATTCCTATGATTAATTTTTTTTTATCTCACGATTATTAATTTCATCTTGTAGCTGTTTCAAGATATCATTTACTTTTATATTATTAATATTTTTTCCAGTCAAAGTACGGACAGAGATTACTCCTAATTTTGTCTCTTTATCTCCACATATAATCATATATGGAACACAACGTAAAGTATGCTCACGTATTTTAAAACCAATTTTTTCATTTCTCAAGTCGGTGATTACTCTCATTCCAGCTTTTTTAAATACATTAGCTAATTGATTTACATAATCTAACTGATACGGACTATTGGTAACACTCATTATTATTAGTTGTACTGGAGCTAACCATAAAGGCAATTTACCACTATATTCTTCTAAAAGAATACCTATAAATCGCTCTAATGAACCTAAAATTGCTCGGTGAATCATCACGGGTCTTTGACGTATATTATGCTCATCTACATAGAATGCATTTAAACGTTCTGGTAAAAAAAAGTCTAATTGAACTGTACCACATTGCCATGCACGATCCAAGCAATCATATAAGGTGAAATCTATTTTGGGACCATAAAAAGCTCCATCACCTTTTTTATATTTAAAAACCATTTTACATTCTTCTAAAGCTATTACTAAGTCTTTTTCAGCTTTATTCCAAATATTATCATCTCCAATTCGTTTTTCGGGACGCGTGGAGAGTTCTACTACAATTTTTTCAAATCCAAAGGTTTTATAGACTTCGTATATCATTTTAATACAATTTTGCACTTCCATGCGTACTTGATCTTTGGTACAGAAAATATGTGCATCGTCTTGAGTAAATCCCCGTACACGCATTAATCCATGTAAAGCTCCCGAAGGCTCGTTGCGATGACAACTTCCAAATTCTGCTATTCTTAATGGAAGATCACGATAGGATGTAATTTCTTGGTTATAAATTTGCACATGTCCGGGACAATTCATTGGTTTGATACAATATTCACGATGTTCTGATAAAGTGACAAACATTGTTTCTTGATAATTTTGCCAATGTCCCGTTTTTTCCCATAAAATCCTATCTAACATAAACGGTCCTTGTACTTCTTGATATCCGTATTTTCTTAACTTAGTACGAATAAAAGATTTCAGTTGTTGAAAAATAATCCAACCATCATTATGCCAAAATACCATGCCTGGAGCTTCTTTTTGCATATGATATAAACCTAACTGTTTTCCAAATTTTCTATGATCTCTTTTGGTAATTTCTCCTATATTTTTCAAATAGATACTCAATTGTTTTTTATCGGACCAAGCTGTACCATAAATACGTTGTAGCATTTTATTATTACTATTGGCTTTCCAGTAAACTCCAGATATTTTCTGCAAGGTAAAATTATGACAGAAACCTACATTAGGCACATGTGGTCCTCTAGATATATCAATATACTCTTCATAAAAATATAAGCTTACTTTGTCGTTGTGACTAAAATCTTTATCAATCATTGATACTTTATACATTTCATCTCTTTCTAAAAAAATCTTCCTAGCCTCTTGTAAAGTCACTAATTTCTTAATCACATCGTAATTTCTAGCTGCTAATTCATACATACGTTTCTCCACCAACCTTAGGTTGTTAGGAGTTATACTTGAATCTAGATCGATATCATAAAAAAATCCATTGGTGATAACTGAACTGATTGCCATTTTAGTTTTCGGATATAGTTGTTTGATAGCATGACCTAACAAATGAGCACAGGAATGACGTATAATTGTTAAACCTATTTCATCTTTTATAGTAATAATACTAACTGTAGCATCGTAATTTACAAAATCCGATAAGTCTTTTAGTTCATCATTTACCTTAGCAGCTAGAGCTATTTCTGCTACATTCGGTCCCATAATGGTATGAGCAATATCCCGAAGGCTGATCGCATTACTAAAGTTATATTTGGTACCATTAGAAAAAATAATAGAAAACATTATGAATCCTTATTAAAAAAATCGTGGTATAATATTAATCTTATATTAAAGTATGAGATGACTATGACTTCGAGAAGCCATGTTATTTTTGCTATTGCAATGGTAATTGCTGCTAAACGTTTTAACTTTATGAATTACGATGACTGGTGGCATATTATTCCTTCCGCAATGTTGACTTCATTATTACCAGATATAGATCATCCAAGATCTATCATTGGTCAGCGTTTTAAATGCTTATCTTATCCGATAGCATATATTTTTGGTCATCGAGGATTTACTCATAGTTTATTAGCTGTGATAGTATGTGGTTATCTCATTAGAAATCTATTACCACCCGATGTACAATATGGAATGCTAATAGGATATATAGGTCACTTAACTGCAGATTTTCTAACCTCTGCTGGTATTCCGCTCTTATGGCCATTACCATGGAGATTTCGATTACCATTATTTCACATGTCAACTGGAAAAACTCCTGAACGTCTTTTTTGTATGATTTTTTTAGTAATAGTAATAGTGATTCCATCTAATCTAGTTTTTAAGTTGTTAAGGGTAATTACTGATTATCAGATTTTCAATAAATTAGATCTATTACTGCATTTTAAAAAATATAAATAAATTTTTATCACTTCATTATTATATATTTAATTTAGTTTATAAAATACTTAACTTAATCATTTTCTTTCCATGGAAAAAAAAATGAATGCTATTCTCCCCAATAAAGTAATGAGTCAATTACAGTCTATCCAAGATATATTGGATTGGACTGTAAGCGTTTTTTCTAAGAACGAGATATTTTATGGTCATGGAACAGACAATCCTTGGGATGAAGCGATACGATTGGTATTACCAACTCTATGGTTACCATTAAATTTGCCGAGAAATCTTTATTTAGCGAAACTTACTCATCTACAACGTCAACGGATTATTAATAGAGTTATGCGTCGTGTTAAAGAA
This sequence comes from Candidatus Dasytiphilus stammeri, assembly GCA_041944835.1. Lineage (GTDB taxonomy): Bacteria > Pseudomonadota > Gammaproteobacteria > Enterobacterales > Enterobacteriaceae > Dasytiphilus > Dasytiphilus stammeri_K. The sequence goes on from CP145879.1 coordinate 47,267, forward strand.
CGAATACCAGTAGCTTATCTTACTAATAAAGCTTGGTTTTGCAATTATGAATTCTATGTTGATGAAAGAGTATTAATTCCACGATCGCCTATTAGCGAATTAATAGAAAAAAAAATTATCTTACTTCTTCTTCCTAAAAAACCAAAATATATACTTGATATATGTACTGGAAGTGGTTGCATAGCTATAGCTTGTAGTTATTTTTTTCCGGATGCAATTATTCATGCTGCTGATATTTCTGAGGATGCTTTAACTGTTGCTGAACATAATATTGCTTTTCATCATCTTAACAATTTCATTACACCTTTATGTTCAGATTTATTCAATGATATTAGTAAAAAATACGATCTGATTATTTCTAATCCACCTTACGTAGGGGAAACTAAAATCAACTACTTACCTCCTGAATATGGTTTTGAACCCCAACTCGGTCTAATGGCTGGAATGGAAGGACTAGAGATAATACATCGCATTTTATTACAGGCATCCGATTATTTAAATGATAATGGCATACTTATCTGTGAAGTTGGATATCATCAACAAACTTTAATAGAACAATATCCCGACATACCTTTTATTTGGCTAGAATTTGAAAGAGGCGGTTATGGAGTTTTTATGTTAAAAAAAAAAGAATTAATGGCAAGTAAAAAATATCTCAATCAGTATGTATGAAAAAATGAAGGAGCTATAATGAATGGCTGGAAATAGTATTGGACAGATTTTTAGAGTTACGACATTTGGAGAATCACATGGTAAAGCCCTTGGATGTATTATAGATGGTGTTCCTCCGGGAATAAGTTTAACCGAAGAGGATATTCAATATGATTTGGATCGTCGTCGTCCTGGAAAGTCGATATATACTAGTCCGCGTCGAGAATTAGATAAAATAAAAATACTTTCAGGTGTATTTGAAGGGTTAACAACAGGTACAAGCATTGGAATGATGATAGAAAATAGTGATAAGCGATCTCAGGATTATAGTGCAATTAAAGAAGTCTTTCGTCCTGGTCATGCCGATTATACTTATCATAAGAAATATGGTGTACGAGATTACCGAGGAGGGGGTCGATCTTCAGCCCGTGAAACTGCTATGCGTGTAGCAGCAGGAGCCATTGCTAAAAAATATCTTCATAATCTACATGGAATAAAAATTAGAGGTTATTTAGCACAAATAGGAGATATTGTCTGTGAATTTCAAAACTGGGAACAAGTGAAAAAAAATGATTTTTTCTGTCCTAATGTTGATAAAGTAGTTTTTTTGGACCAATTGTTGCGAGAATTAAAAAAAGAAGGAGATTCTATTGGAGCAAAAATTACTATTATAGCTGAGAATATACCTATAGGTTTAGGAGAACCCGTTTTTGATCGTCTTGATGCAGATTTAGCACATGCGTTAATGAGTATTAATGCAGTTAAAGGAGTAGAAATAGGCGATGGTTTTGCTGTGGTTACTCAACGTGGTAGTGAACATAGGGATGAAATTTATGCAAATGGTTTTAAAACTAATCATGCGGGAGGTCTGCTGGGAGGAATTAGTAGTGGTCAGCCTATAGTTATAAATATTGCAATGAAACCTACATCCAGTATTCTAGTACCTGGGCATACTATTAATCGTTTTGGACATGAAGTTGACATTATTACACGTGGTCGTCATGATCCTTGTGTAGGTATTCGCGCTATACCTATTGCTGAAGCCATGATAGCAATTATCATTATGGATCATTGTTTACGTTACCGTGCTCAGTGTGGAATAATTTAAAGAATCAAATTCAATCACCACTTTTTATATTATTTATTCAGCCGATTGAATTATGCTATTTTTACGCAAATCATTTAATAATGCAACTAGAGACATATTAATTTGATTTTTTATCAAATGTGACGAAATACTCATTATTTGTTTTTTTGATGCATTTACATACCCAATTTTATCTAATGCTATTATTACTAAATTTCCTTTAGCATCTTGACTACTAGCATAAGTACTAGATTGATTGTTTTGAGGTGCAATCATATCAAATACTGTATTAGTAATAGTAGTGTCAGTATTACTACTACGTGTTAGAAGTATCTCATTTCCAAATTTTAGATTTAAATCTACTTCGCTTTTTCCTTGGTTAAGAAGAGATAATATTTTTTCTAATTCTGCCTTTACTTTTTTTTCTATTTTTTGACGCTGTAAATATGTAGTAATACTATTATGTACCCTGCTTAATGATTTTAAATGAGCTGATTTATACTTAATAATACGTATCCAAAAACCACTCTGACTACTAACTGGTATAAAAAACCAGGTATTTGTATTACTTCTTTTACTGCTAATAGCCTGTCTAACCGCTGGAATATTTAAATTATTAGGGATAGTTGTAGTAAGGTTAAACCAATTCGTTTCTTCCGTTTTTATTCCTGTAAGGTGTTCTAATTCCTTAATCGAAATACTGTTGCTTAATTCAAGGATTTTTTTTTGAAGTGAATAATATTTTTCTAATATCTTTTGTTCCTGTATTTTATTAGTTATAAAAGTACGTACTTTATTTAATGGCATGAGATGTTTAGATTTGATTCCATCAAGACGTATTATTAAATATCCAATTGGGCTTTTTATGATACCTGACAGTTGCCCCACTTTTTGTAAATTAAGATTTTTTAACTCATCCGGTATCTCTTCTGTACTAATCCATCCAATTTGTCCTCCTCTAGGTGCCGAAATAGGATCTATAGATTTTTCTTTGGCGATTTTTACAAAATCAGCACCATTTTTTAATTCTTTTAACAATAATTTTGCTTCTTTTTCGGTTTTAAGTTGAATAATTCTATATTTATATTGAGGTAATTCCATATAATCTAATTTATGTGAATCATACCATTGTTTAATTTCAAACTCACTTACATAAGGCTTAGAAATTTTATTTGTATCTAATTTTAAATAACTAATTCTAAACTGCTCAGGCAGCATGAAATAGTTCAAATGTTTTTGATAAAAATTATTGATCTCATCCTCACTAATAGGTGTTTTGGCTGCCATAGACTTAATATCGATTACAGCTTTACGGACTAAACGCTTTTGAAAAACTAGTCTGGTTAGTGTGTTTACCTCCTTTGGTAATAAAAAATCGGTTTTTACTATAGTAGACAACAGTTCTTGAACGGCTAATTGCTTACGTAAAGCTTCCGCATATTGCTTGCCGGTTATCCCCATAATTTTTAGTACATTTCTATACTTGACATTGTTAAATTTACCGTTGATCATAAAATCTCTTTGATTTAGGATAAACGGTTTAATTTGTTCATCATTTATATTAATTCTTAATTTTTTTACATACTGTTGAAGTAGTACTTCATCTATTATATTTTGTAAAATTAAATTACGGAATTGTTGCATAGCATTTTCATTGGTAATAATTTTAGCAAATTCTTGACCTAATAGTTGACTAGCTAAATTTAATGATTCTTCAAATTGCAATCGACTAATTTTCTGTCCATTAATAGTGATAATATAATCTTTTTTAGGATAAAATCCTCTGTAATTTCCTATGGCTGTGATTACCATCATCGATAGGATAATTCCCAAGACTATTTTAACTACTATATGATTTCTTACCATATTAAGATGTATTCATTCCTTTAATTTAAACTAAAATAATATTCTTTATTAAGGACTTATTGGATCATTTTGTAATGCAATTTTAAGAACTTCTTCAATTTTTTTTACTGGATAAATATTCAAATTGATTCGAATGTTCGCTGGAATATTTTCCAAATCCCGTTTGTTTCCATCCGGAATAACTATATTTTTTATACCTGCTCTATGAGCAGCTAATAATTTTTCTTTTAAACCACCAATCGGTAAAATTTGACCTGTTAAAGTAATTTCTCCAGTCATTGCTACATCCGCACGAACCGGATTTTCTGTTAAAGAAGATACTAATACAGTACACATAGAAATACCAGCACTTGGTCCATCTTTTGGTGTTGCACCGTCAGGAACGTGTATATGGATATCATTCGTTTCATGAAAATTATGCTTAATACCCAGCTTATATGCTAAAGTACGTACTACTGTTACAGCGGCTTGGATAGATTCTTGCATTACTTCTCCCAATGAACCTGTATAAGAGAATTTTCCTTTTCCGGGAAGAGAAGAACTTTGAATTCTTAACACTTCTCCTCCATTTTCCGTCCAAGCTAGACCAGATACTTGACCAATACTATTTTTACTTAAAGCTTTACCATACTCAAAACCTTGAATGCCCAAATATTCTTCGAGATTATCTCGGTTTATTTCTATATATTTTCTAGTTTTATCCATAAGTAAAATTTTTACAACCTTACGACATAATTTTGATAATTCTCGTTCAAGATTACGTACTCCTGCTTCGAAGGTATAGAAACGAATAATATCTAAAATAGTTGGTTCATCAACAATTATTTCATTCATTTTTAAAGCATTCCGCTCTATTTGTTTGGGTAGTAAATAACGATTAGCGATATTTAATTTTTCGTCTTCCGTATATCCTGAAATACGAATGACTTCCATACGATCTAGTAAAGGATGAGGAATTTTCATAGAGTTAGACGTAGCAATAAACATTACATCGGATAAATCATAATCTACTTCTAAATAATGATCATTAAATGCATGGTTTTGTTCCGGATCCAAAACTTCTAACAAAGCCGCAGCAGGATCTCCCCGAAAATCTGAGGACATTTTATCTATTTCGTCTAGTAAAAATAATGGATTTTTTACACCTATTTTTGCCATTTTCTGAATCAATTTTCCTGGCATTGAACCAATATAGGTACGACGATGTCCTCTAATTTCAGCTTCATCACGTATTCCACCCAAGGCCATACGAACATATTTCCGTCCAGTAGCTTTTGATATCGATTTGGCGAGAGAGGTTTTACCTACTCCGGGAGGACCCACCAGACAAAGAATAGGACCTTTATTTTGACTTTTTTTACTTATACGGTGTTGAACTGCTAGATATTCAAGAATTCTTTCTTTTACATTTTCTAAACCAAAATGATCATTGTCTAATCGTTCCTTTGCCTTCTGAAGATTTTTTTTTATTTTAGTACGAGCATACCAAGGAACTTTAAACATCCAGTCAATATAATTACGTGTTACTGTTGCTTCTGAGGACATTGGAGACATCATTTGTAATCTGTGTAACTCATGTTCAGTTTTTTCTTGTGCTTCAGTAGGCATTTTAGCACCTAGGATTTTTCTTTTTAAAAGTTCATTTTCATCATTATCATCAGGAGGAGGAGGAGTATGTTCCTCATCAGTTTGACCTAACTCTATCTTAATGGCTTTGAGTTGCTCATGTAGATAATACTCTCGGTGACTTTGTTCTATTTGTTTTTTTATACGGTTATGTATGTTTTCCTCCAGCTGTAATAATTCTATTTCTATTTCCATCGCTGTTATTAAACATTCTAGTCTTTCCTTAACATTTACTATCTCTAGTAAGGTCTGTTTCTCAGTAATTTTTAGAGGTATCTGAGCAGCTACTACATCACCAACATGTGCAACATCGGTAATATTTTCTAATACAGTTAAAATTTCTATAGGAATTTTTTTATAACATTTAAGAAATTCTTCAAATTCACTGATAAGAGTACGCCGGAATGATTCCTGTGTTCGCTTATTAATTCTTGGAGAAATTAAATATTCTATTTTAGCTACCAAAGGTTTTTCACTATGATAATTCAACTCAGTAATACGCGCTCTTTTTAATCCTTTAACCAATACTTTTATTGTACCATCTGAGAGACGTAATATTTGCATAATTGACGCAACAGTTCCAATATTGAAAATATCCTCAATGAACGGTTCATCTATCAATGCTTCTTTTTGCGTTACTAACATAATTTTTTTACCTTGATTCATTGCTAGCTCAAGGCCTTTAATTGATTTTGTACGACCAAGAAATAACGGAATCACCATGTGCGGATAAACGACGACGTTACGCAGCGCTAACACAGGGATTAGAATACCTTCCGACGAACACTTACGGTTCATAGATCTCTCTCTTAGTTGATTTTCCCGCTAGTATTTTATTTATTCAAATATAATTTGTATAGGAAGCATACTTTGTATATATATAATTCATCAATCTATATTTAATAGGAATCAACTACTGCGTAAGTGATGAAAAATAAATATACTAAATACAACACCAACAATTAATTGATTATGAAGATTTTACTCGCCAGATGCTTGTTGCTGTTTTTTATAAATAAGTCTAGGAACCGTTTGTCCTTCAACCACTGATTTATCAATCACAATTTTTTCAATATTTGTCATAGATGGTAGATCATACATTGTATGAAGTAAGACACTTTCAATAATAGAACGTAAACCCCGCGCTCCAGTTTTACGTAATATAGCTTTTTGGGAAATAGATACTAAAGCTTCATCACTAAATTCTAAAATTACACCTTCTAGATTAAATAATGCTTGATATTGTTTAGTAAGTGCATTTTTAGGTTCCTTTAATATCTTAATAAGAGATTCCTCATTTAATTCGGTTATAGTAGTAACCACAGGAAGACGACCAATAAATTCGGGAATTAGTCCAAACTTGATTAAGTCTTCGGGTTCTACTTGTTCTAATAAATTATTTTCACACGCTTTTTCGGCAGATTTTTTGATTATTGCTCCAAAACCAATTCCAGAGCTTGATCTAGCCTCAATACGTTGAGAAATCATTCTTTCTAAGCCTGTAAATGCACCACCACAGATAAAAAGAATATTAGAAGTATTCACTTGCAAAAATTCTTGTTGCGGATGCTTACGTCCACCTTGTGGTGGTACAGCAGCAACAGTTCCTTCTATTAATTTTAATAAAGCTTGTTGAACTCCTTCTCCCGAGACATCTCTAGTAATAGATGGATTATTTGATTTTCTTGAAATTTTATCAATTTCATCAATGTAAACAATACCACATTGTGCTTTTTTAACATCATAATTACATTTTTGTAATAATCTTTGGATTATATTTTCAACATCTTCCCCTACATACCCTGCTTCAGTTAATGTAGTTGCATCTGCAATAGCAAATGGTACCTCCAAGAGTCGTGCAAGTGTTTCAGCTAAAAGAGTTTTTCCACTTCCAGTAGGACCAATTAATAATATATTACTTTTTCCCAATTCAATTATTTCATCAGTAATATCACTATTATTAAATAATCGCTTATAGTGATTATATACAGCAACTGCTAGCACTTTTTTGGTTTTTTCATGACCGATAACATAAGAATCCAGATACTGATGAATTGTATGTGGAGTGGGTAATGCTGTTTTTATTTTTTTATCGTGCGTTGTCACTTCCTTTATTCCTCTAACTACTATAGAGTAACATAATTTAACACATTCATCGCAGATACTTATAGAATTTCCGGCAATTATTTTATATACTTGAGATTGATTTTTTCCACAAAAAATACAACAGTATTGCCTAGAATTATCTCTGTCTGTGCGATTATCTATCATTACTTAACCTCTTTCCTTTTTATTCTATAATTATTCTCAATTCGGAGAGTATTACTCTCGATTAGTAAGTATTGAATCAACTAAGCCATACTCTACTGCTTCATTAGCAGAGAGAAAATAATCTCTTTCTGTATCTTTTTCTATTACTTCAATGGGTTGTGCAGTATGATGAGCCATCAGCTCATTGATTCTACTCTTTATTCTTAAAATTTCGCGAGTATGTATTTCTATATCCGTTGCTTGTCCATGATAAGCACCTAGTGGTTGATGAATCATAACGCGCGAATTAGGCAAACAAAATCTTTTACCCTTAGCACCAGCTGTAAGTAAAAATGCACCCATAGATGCTGCTAATCCTATACAAATAGTACTAATATCGGGTTTAATAAATTGCATAGTATCATAAATCGACATTCCTGCAGTAATGATTCCTCCGGGTGAATTAATATACAAATAAATGTCTTCATCAGGATTTTCAGCTTCTAAAAATAACAATTGTGCAACAATTAAATTTGCTATGTAGTCTTCAACATGACCGGTCAAAAAAATTATACGCTCTTTAAGGAGACGAGAATATATATCATATGCTCGCTCACCTTTAGAGTTCTGTTCAATGACCATAGGTACAAACATCATTTTTGATACGATTTCTGGTTCTACACCGGAGCTCTTATATAACATTTTTTATCTCCATTTCAGTATAGTCAGTAGTTACTAATTAATTACCATAAAAAATTAAATCAAGCATTGTTCATATTCTAATATCATTTTTCTTAAATCCTGAAATTGCATTTTTTCTTCACTAATTATGCACTGATTCATAATTATTTCTACTGCCATATTTTCTAATACTAAATTATGAATATTTTTCATAGTTTCATTATTTTTACGAAAATATTTTCTGAAGGGTTGAATACGTTCTTCTTCTACTTTTAATTTATTAAGACGGATTACTTCATTTAATAATAAGCCTAAAGTAACACGGTTATTAGCTTTTTTTTCTAAAATGCTACGGGGAAAAATTTTGATTACTTCTTTCATACTAGATTGTTGAAACAAATTTTTCAATTCGGTTTCTAATAGTGAAATAGGAACTTCAATCTTATTATTCGTTAATAATTCCTGAAATATCTGTAATTTAATAAAATAATGTACTGTATTCTTAAGCTCTTTTTGCAGATTTTTTCGTATTTCATCGCGTAATTTTACTATAGATACTTCAGATTCAGGTAATCCTAAATGTTTAATTAATTCTTTATGGATTTCTGGTACTTGACACTCTTCTACTTTTTTTAAAACAATCCGAAATTGGGTAGTTTTCTTTTTTTCCTCGTCAGGAAAAGTTAATTCAACTATAAAGTTATCCCCAAGATTATGACCAATAATGGTTTTATCTAAGTCAAAATATATAGATCTCGATCCAATAATGAAAATTAGCTCGTTAATTTTATCACTTTTGTCGTTTTCCAAATTTATTAAATCGATAGTTACACGATCCCAAACTTTGACTGGACGAGTAACATTGTTCCAAACTCCTTTTTTTATACCCAGCTCAACAAGCATATTATCTACATCTTCTTCATTTACTTCAACAATTGGCTTTTTAACTTTAATAGAATCAAATTTTTTCAATTTTATTTCAGGATAAATTTCAAATTCTATTACATAGGTAAAATCACAGCCTTCTTTATATTCCCAGGGAATATAGTTCAATTTTCCAATTGGAACCAGATTTTTTTGATTAATTGCTGTAATAAAATTTTGTTGCATAAGATCAGTTAAGACCTCATGAAGTATAGACCTACCATAACGTTGAGCTACTATTTTCAGCGGCACTTTACCTTGACGAAATCCATCAATACGAACTTGTTGAGCAACATTCACTAATTTACTTTGAACTAGATTTTTAATATTATCTGCAGGAATAGTAATTTTTATCCTACGCCCAAGATTATGAGTTGTTTCTATTGATACTTGCATCTATATTCTTACCTCAAAAATTTAGTTAGTTGATTTTTTAGCTTCAAGAACAACATAAAACCATTCTTTTCATAATATTTACAAGAATGGGAGTTAATAAATAACATAACTCTCTATAATGAATTAACCGTAAATAAAAATAAGGTTAATGATTATAGAAAATAACTATATTTACAGTTTTAATACCTTCTATTACAATAGAAAATAAGATTTGCATCCTAGCAGACAGAGGTATTAAATGGGACAAAATAAATTTAAAAAAATTTTTAATAGATTATATTTATTTACTATTATAATGTTATTAAATAGTTGCGACATGGTTTTATTAAATCCTAAAGGAAAAATTGGTATAGAACAACGAGCACTAATATTAACCGCGTTGGGTTTAATGTTACTAGTTGTAATTCCTGCTATTATAATGGCTATTGTATTTCCATGGAAATACCGAGATACTAATATTAATGCTAAATATAGTCCTAATTGGTCTCATTCGTATAAAATTGAGGCTATAGTTTGGCTTATTCCTATTTTGATAATTATTTGTCTTGGAATTATAACGTGGAGAAGTACTATTTCTTTAGAACCAAAAAAAACCTTAGTTTCTCCTATTGCTCCTTTAAAAATTGAAGTAGTATCAATGGATTGGAAATGGTTATTTATTTATCCCGAACAAGGAATAGCTTCTGTGAACGAAATAGCTTTTCCAATCAAAACACCCATTGAATTTAAAATTACCTCTTATTCGGTTATGAATTCTTTTTTTATCCCTTCTTTAGGAAGTCAAATATATGCTATGCCTGGAATGCAAACCAAACTAAATCTAATTGCAAATGAACCAGGTACTTATCACGGGATATCGTCTGCATATAGTGGTAGGGGGTTTTCTGATATGAAATTTACAGCTATTGCAACACCTGATGTAGCATCATTTTATAATTGGATAGCTAAAGCCAAACAGGCACGTGCTACCTTGAATATGAAATCTTTACAAAAGCTAGCAGTACCTACTAAAAATCATCCAGTAGAATTTTTTTCTAACGTCAGGCATAATTTATTTAACAAAATTTTAAATCAGTTTAAAGGGAAAAATACTGCATCATCTTTTCAACCTAAACCGTTAGTAGCTAAATCGTAAAAAAATGTAATCATTAATTAAGTTAAGGAATTAATTTTATGTTTGGAAAATTAACAATCAATGCGATTCCATACAATGAACCTATTATTATGGGCACTCTTGTTACTATTCTCAGTATTGGATTTATTATCCTGGCTACAATAACATATCTGGGAAAATGGAAATATTTATGGAATGAGTGGTTAACTTCAGTAGATCATAAAAGATTAGGAATTATGTACATTATTCTTGGTTTAGTCATGATGATTCGGGGTTTTGCTGATGCTATTATGATGCGTATTCAGCAGGCTATAGCATCATCCGGACACCCTGGATTTTTACCACCTCACCACTATGATCAAATATTTACAGCTCATGGTGTTATTATGATTTTTTTTGTAGCAACACCGTTAATTATTGGTTTGATGAACTTTATTGTACCTTTACAAATTGGCGCACGTGATGTTGCTTACCCTTTTCTAAATAATTTAAGTTTTTGGCTTACCGTTGCTGGAGCACTTTTAGTGAACATTTCATTAGGAATAGGAGAATTTGCTAAGGTAGGATGGGTAGCTTATCCCCCACTTTCTGGTATTGAATATAGTCCAGGTGTAGGAGTTGATTATTGGATTTGGAGTTTACAAATTTCTGGAATTGGTACAATGCTAACAGGGATTAATTTTTTCGTGACTATTCTGAAAATGCGAGCTCCCGGGATGACTTTATTTAAAATGCCCGTCTTCACTTGGACCGCTTTATGTTCTAACATATTAATTATTATGGCATTTCCCATATTAACTGTAACTATTGGATTGCTTACCATGGACCGTTATTTAAATACCCATTTTTTTACCAATGATATGGGGGGTAATATGATGATGTATATAAATCTTATTTGGGCCTGGGGGCATCCAGAAGTATACATTCTAGTATTGCCTGTATTTGGTATTTATTCAGAGATAGTAGCCACTTTTTCTAAAAAAACACTTTTCGGTTATACATCCCTGGTTTGGGCAACTATGGTTATTACCATACTTTCATTTATTGTATGGTTACACCATTTTTTTACTATGGGAGCCGGATCAAATGTTAATGCTTTTTTTGGCATTAGCACAATGATTATTGCTATTCCAACCGGTGTAAAAATATTTAACTGGCTCTTCACTATGTATGAAGGGCGTGTTCAGTTAAGTTCTCCTATGCTCTGGACAATAGGTTTTATTATAATATTTTCCATTGGAGGAATGGCGGGAGTATTATTAGCTGTCCCGGGAGCAGATTTTGTACTACATAATAGTCTCTTTTTAATAGCACATTTTCATAGTGTCATTATCGGTGGAGTAGTTTTTGGGTGTTTCGCTGGATTAACTTACTGGTTTCCTAAAGCTTTTGGATTTATCTTAAATGAAAAGTGGGGAAAACGTTCTTTTTTCTTTTGGTTTATTGGTTTTTTCTTTGCTTTTATGCCGTTGTATATACTAGGATTAATGGGAATGACACGTCGTCTGAGTCAAAACATTGATCCTCAATTTCATTCTTTATTAATGGTTGCAGCTTTTGGAACTGTAATTATTGCCATTGGCATTGTCTGCTTTTTAATACAAATATATACTTCTATCATTGATAGGAATAAAAATAGGGATATTTCGGGTGATCCCTGGGATGGACGTACTCTAGAATGGTCAACCTCGTCACCTCCTCCTTTTTATAATTTTGCTATTATACCAGAAGTAGAAGAACGGGATGCATTTTGGGAAATGAAACATAGATGTATTCAATACCAATCAAAACATTATAAAGACATCCATATGCCAAAAAACACTAGTGTCGGAATTGTGATTGCTACTTTTAGTGTAATGTTTGGTTTTGCCATGGTTTGGTATATATGGTGGTTAGCTGGAATAAGTTTTTTGGGAATAATTATATCTTGGATTATGAAGAGTTTTGATGAAAATACTAATTATTATGTTCCGGTAAGTGAAATAATAAAAATTGAAAATCAACGTGTTGAAGAAATGAATAAGGTTGGATCTAAAAATGTCAATCAAAATTAATGACCTCCATTTGGCTGTAGATGATACCAAAACTTTTGGTTTTTGGATCTACTTAATGAGCGATTGTGTTCTTTTTGCTTCCCTATTTGCTACCTATGTAGTTATGCTGAATGGAACAGCTGATGGACCTATAGGTAGAGAAATTTTTTCTCTCCCCTTTGTATTAGTGGAAACGTTTTTTTTACTTTTTAGTTCAGTAACTTATGGTATGGGGATGATGGCAATTAAGAAGTATGATAATAAACCATATGAAGTGTTGATTTGGTTATCATTAACTTTGATTTTAGGATGTACTTTTGTAGGAATGGAATTTTACGAATTTCATAATTTAATTACTGACAACTATGGACCTAATCGCAGCGGATTTTTGTCGGGTTTTTTTACCTTAGTAGGTACACATGGAGTACATGTAATATCAGGATTAGTTTGGATGATAGTTCTAATGTATCAGATAGTTCTAAGGGGTCGTACTAGAAATATTATAACTAGAATGGCTTGCTTGAGCTTATTTTGGCATTTCTTAGATGTGATATGGATTTGCGTATTCACCCTAGTATATTTACTAGGAGCTCTATAATGAAAAATAATAGTGATTATAAATCATCTAATATAAAGAAGACATACTTCATTGGTTTTATTATGTCAATAATATTGACAATTATTCCTTTTTGGTTAGTAATAAATAGAAACCTTTTTCCGTATACTTCTGTTTTAACTTTAGTACTTACTTGTGCTATACTTCAAATAATTATTCATTTAAGATGTTTCCTACATATAGATTTCTCTCGGGAAGAACGTTGGAATTTATTAACTTTGATTTTTACTATTATTATAATTGCAATATTGGTGATAGGTTCCTTATGGATTATGTGGAATCTTAACTATAATATGATGTAAATCCTCCTTTAAATTACTGCATTTATTTTATACTTGCTGCAATTACCATACCAGTATGTAATTTTAGAGCATGTGTCATGCATACTTATTTGTTCAGGAATAGCCAATTTGGATAGTAGTTCTTACCAATTTAATCTTCTCTTTCAAAAAAAAAAATATTTTTTCAATAAAAAAATTTAATCTTTAATCGTTTGAATCATGATATACTGGAAACACTACAAAAGAGTTGTTATAGTTAACTATAACTGTGTAGATGTCTGTTCATTTTAAATTAAAAAGGTAATATTGATGTCCAAGATTAAAGGTAACGTTAAATGGTTTAATGAATCTAAAGGATTCGGTTTCATTACTCCGGAAGATGGTAGTAAAGATGTATTTGTTCATTTTTCTGCTATCCAGAGCAATGGATTCAAAACTCTGGCTGAAGGACAGCGTGTAGAGTTTGAAATTACTAATGGCGCTAAAGGCCCTTCTGCTGCTAACGTTATGCTGGTAAGTTAACAGTCAGAATTTTTAAAAAACCCGTCTATCATGTCGGGTTTTTAATTAACTTTAATATTTTTTGATTGTAAATCTGCATGATAAGAGGATCGTACTAATGGTCCACAAGCCGCATGTTGAAAACCCATTGCTATGGCTTTTTCTTTTAGGTGCAAAAATTCATCGGGGCTGACATAACGTTTTACCGGAAAATGGTAAGGACTGGGCTGCAGATATTGACCTATTGTCAACATAGTAACACCATGAAGTCGTAAATCTTGCATAACTTGAATAATTTCCGAATAGCTTTCACCTAAACCAACCATAATACCAGATTTAGTTGGTATATTAGGATGATATCCTTTAAAATTTTTTAGTAATTTTAAAGAAAAAGTATAATTAGCCCCGGGACGAATTTTGCCATACATTTTTGGTACTGTTTCTATATTATGATTGAATATATCTGGAGGCATAGCACTAAAAATTTTCAAGGCTTCATCCTGACATCCCCGAAAATCCGGTACTAATATTTCAATTTTAATTTTAGTATTACTCAGTTTTATGGCATGTATGCAATCAACAAAATGTTGAGCTCCACCATCATGTAAATCATCTCTATCAACCGAAGTAAGAACTACATAATGTAAATTCATTTCTTTGATACTTTTTGCTAATTTTTGGGGTTCATATACATTAGGAGCTAATGGTCGACCATGTCCTATATTACAGAATGGGCAACGTCGGGTGCAAATATCACCTAAAATGAGAAAAGTAACTTTACCTTGATTAAAGCATTCTGAAAGGTTAGGACAGGAAGCTTCTTCACAAACCGAATGCAAACCATTTTGACGCATTAATACTTTTATACTTAATAAACGTTTAGAATCAGTCGGAAATTTTATTCTTAACCATTTGGGTTTATTAGGATTAGGAGTATTATTATCTTCTTTGTCTAAGACTACTTTTTCCGTATTGCGATATTTAGCTATCATTATTATTACTAATATATGTATTTATAAAAATATATACAATATACAAAATAATATTTCAATGATTATTATTATGTATAATCTAGAAATAACTGATAAACTTTTTAAGTAATATAGGATATACTTCTAATAGTGTAATTTCCTGCTGAAAATTACTTAATTGTGTCATTTTAAGATCCGGAAATCCACAGGGATTGATCCGTGTAAAAGGTGATAAATCCATATTAATATTCAATGCCAAACCATGCAGAGAACATCCATTTTTAATGCGTAATCCAAATGAGCATATTTTTTTATCATCTATATAAATGCCTGGTGCATTAGCATGCATATAAGATTCAATATTAAAATATTTTAAGGTATTAATAACTGCTTGCTCTATAATAGTTAATAATTGTCGTACACTGAGTTTTCTACGTTTTAAATCAATCATAATATACATAATTAATTGACCCGGACCATGATACGTTATTTTACCGCCGCGATCAGTTTGTAATAAAGCAATCTCATCAATGAAATTAGTATGCTGTTTTTCAGCCTTTCCTTGCGTAAAAATTGGAAAATGTTCAACTACCCATAACTCATCAGCTGTTTTTGAGTTACGTTGGTTAGTAAAATGATGCATGGCATCAGAAACTAATATCCAATGTTGCAACCCTAGATAGCGAATAATAAAATTTGTTTGCATACAATTCATTGATAATCATCCGAATTAGATTTTTTCATTCAGGATAACTTAATAATAATGAGATTTTTTCTAATTTCATCCATAATAATGGTATTTTTTCATGATATTCTTTTAGGGATACTTCAATTTCTGCCAATAAGCAAAGAGATTTTTGAATCTGGTCTCTATTTAACCTTTGTAATGCTTTATTAAATAACATCTGACGTTTATATATAATTTTGTACTGATCAAATAAAAATTTCAATGGTGTTATACTAATTTTGAGTTGAAGTATGATAATTAAATGATGTTGCAAAATATAACACAATGAAGATATTTCATTTCCTTGTTTACGTAATTGACGGATAATATGAAAAGCACGTTCAGAATCTCCTGTTAATACAGCTTCCACCCAATGAATATTTTCAAAATGTGCCATATCATTTAAAATATTTCTTATTCGTGAGAGTGTTACTATCCCATCTGGAAAAAGTAAAGCTAATATTTCTAGCATTTGAACTAATGCTAATAAATTTCTCTCATAGTTATAACATATCCAGTTCAGAGCATCTTTTTCGATTTTTAATCGCATTTTTTCGGCTCTTTTACAAATCCATCTAGGTAATTGAGATCTTTCAGGCGTGTTACAATAAACCACAACTACATTGGTTTTTAATAAAGCAAACCAAGAACTTTTTTGGTTGGTTATTATAATAATTAGTATTATATTAAGATGTAAACGCAATAATTCTATTAGAGAGAATAATTTTTCTTGCCATAAATAAATAAATTTTTTATCAGATAAAATTAATTGTAAAATACGTCTTGTAGTAAATAAGCTTTGCTTCTTAAAATTATTTAAGACCTCATTCCAATCACTTTGTAGCTTTAAAATAACATTATAATATTCATAAAAACCTAATTCACGAGCATGTTTACGTATGATTTTTTCACTTTCTTTTAATAAAAAAGGATCTTGTCCAGCTAAAATATAGCACCTATAACTGAATTTATTTTTTTCCAGATATAAATCAAGTTGTTCCGAATAAATTTTTATCATTTTAAGCAATAAGATTATTTACTTGTTACTATCAAATTTATTAACTTATCTGCAACATAAATAGTTCGATGCAATCTCAATCCTTTGCCTGTCATAAATTTAGATACTCGCTTATCTTCGATAGCTATTTCCTGTATTTGTTCCTTAGTTGCGTTTTTCCATACTAAGATTTTACTACGTACTCTGCCATTGATTTGGACTATAATCAACTTATCTTTTTTTATTAATGCTTGTTTATCTACTTGTGGCCATTTTGCATGATCAATAGTCACATCTTCTCCATATATTGCTTGCCATAATACAAAACAAATATGTGGTGTGAAAGGATATAACATTAATATAATCGCTGTTATTGCTTCCTGCAATATAGATCTATCTGGTTCGCTCTTTTTATTTGCCCTACTTAACTTGTTTGTTAATTCCATAATAGCAGCAATAGCTGTATTGAAAGTTTGTCTCTGATCAATATCATTAGTTACTTTAGCAATAGTTTTATGTAGTTCATAACGTAAATATTTTTGATTTTCATCTAATGTCGTGTTCTCAACAACCGAATTAGTTGATCCTTGTTTAATATGATTAAATACTAAAGTCCAAACACGTTTCAAAAAACGATAGCATCCTTCTATACCGGAATCGCTCCAATAAAGCGGCATTTCTGCAGGCGCCACAAACATTAAAAATAAACGTACACTATCTGCACCATATTGTTCAATCATTTTATTTGGATCAATACCGTTATTCTTGGATTTTGACATTTTACTGATACCCGCATAAACTAATTCTCTTCCCCTGTTATCTGTAGCTTTTATAATTTTACCCTTTTTATCACGGGTAATAGTGACATTCAAAGGAGAAATCCATTGACGTTCTCCAGTTTTTTCCACATGATAAAAAGTATCTGCTAGTACCATTCCTTGGCATAATAAACGTTGAGCTGGTTCATCAGTATTAACTAAACCAGCATCACGAAGCAATTTATGATAAAATCGAAAATACATTAAGTGCATAATAGCATGCTCAATTCCACCTATATACTGATCTATAGGTAACCAATAATTTGCTGCGGCCGGATCTAACATTCCTTGATAATAGTGAGGACAGGTATAACGTGCATAATACCAAGAAGATTCCATAAAAGTATCAAAAGTATCTGTTTCTCTTTGTGCTGGTGTACCTTGAATAATTATGTTTCTCCATGCTTCGTCAGTTTTGAGCGGACTGGTTACACCATCCGGAATTCTCTTTTCTGGTAGAACTACTGGTAGATCTTCTTCTGCTACTGGAAAATATTGAGCATCCAGTCTAATCATAGGAATAGGAGCACCCCAATAACGCTGACGAGAAACTCCCCAATCACGTAGATGATAGTTGACTTTATGTTTGGCTAAACCTTTTTCTATAAGATTTTTAATAATTTCATCTGACTCTGCTGAGATACCACTAATTGATAAATTAGTGGTGGTATTATCATCAAGTGTAACTTGTTTAATGGGTAGATTATATTTAATAGCAAATTTCCAATTATGCGGATTAGTAGTTATCATAATACCATCACTTCCATTTTCACAATATATAAAATTAACTATCCAAATTGGTAATGGTTTATTAGTAATTGGATTAAGAGCAAATAATCCTGTATCTATTCCTACTTTTTCTATAGTTGCGATTTCTGATTCACTAACTGGAATACTGCAATATTTTTTCAGAAAAATTTCCCAGCCGAGGATGGTTGTCGCTTCCTCCATAGCGAGAGGATGATTTAGAGCAATAGCAATACCAGTGATACGCATAATAGTATCGGGTCGTGTAGTATATACAGTAATGGTTTTTTTTGATCCAATAACCGAGAATGTTATTTCTATTCCTTGTGAATGTCCAATCCAATTACGTTGCATAGTTTTAACTTTTTCAGGCCAATATTTAAGGGTTTTTAATCCATTAAGCAGTTCATCAGCATATGCAGTGATTCTGATAAACCATTGATAAATTTTTCTATTTTCCAATTTGGTATCACAACGCCAACAACACCCATTTACTACTTGCTCATTGGCTAATACAGTTTGATCTTTAGGACACCAATTCACCATTGAAGACTTTCTATATACTAGTCCTTTTTTATATAACTGAATAAAAAACCATTGTTCCCAACGATAATATTCAGGATTACATGTGATTAATTCTCTACTCCAATCATAGCTAAATCCTAGTAATTGAAGTTGTTTTTTCATATAATGAATATTGCTATAGGTCCAATCTGCCGGAGCCGTTTTATTTTTTATAGCAGCATTTTCTGCTGGTAAACCAAATGCATCCCAACCAATAGGATATAGTACATTTTTTCCTAGCATTCGCTGATATCTAGCAATGACATCACCAATTGTATAATTACGAACATGACCCATATGTAAAGTACCAGATGGATATGGTAGCATAGATAAACAATAGTATTTTTCCTTACCTTCTACTTCTGTTACATTAAAGGTCTTATTCATTTTCCAATAAGATTGAACATATGATTCGATTTCTTGCGGTCGATATTGATTTTGCATAATTGTAATCCAATCTGAATCTGGTTATTGTTATCTAAAAATAATATCCGTTTATTTGGTTTACATTACACATAAGGATCTAAATATCCCAAATCCAACATTATTCGAGTTTCTATTATTTCCATTTTATTTGCATCATTATCACCATGATGATTATATCCTAACAAATGTAAACTACCGTGAATAACAATATGAGCCCAATGTGATTTAAGAGATTTTTGTTGTTCTTGTGCTTCTTCTTCTAGAAGAGAACTACATATAACAAGATCTCCAAGTAAATACTTGGTAGTTTTTTTATTTAAAAAAGGTTGATCAAAAGAAAAAGATAATATGTTTGTGGGTTGGTTCTTCTTTCGATAACGAAAATTTAAGATCTGACTCTCAATTTTATCTACTAAACGAATTGTAATCTTCTTTTTACCAGGAGAGAGAGATAAAACTGCTTCTAACCATTTCTGGAAATCCAATTTTTTTGGAATAAAAACGTTTTTTTTTCTACAAACTTTTTGTAGCTGAAATTTTATCAAGCTCATTTAAATTGACGAGATACTTTTTTCACTGTATCTCTCCCCTTAGAGAATTTGGACAAACTTCAGTAATTTTTATATTAACAAATTTACCAATTATTTCGGGAGGACCATTAAAATTAACTACACGATTATTTGCTGTTCTACCTGATATTTCTAAAATATTTTTGCGTGAAAATCCATCAACAAGAATTCGTTGTACAGTCCCTAGCATGCGACGACTCCAAGACATTGCTTGCTGATTAAGAAGTGCTTGTAATAAATATAATCGATCTTTTTTTTCTTCTTCAGAAGTATTATCGTTCATAGCCAAAGCTGCCGCGGGAGTTCCAGGTCTAGGAGAATAAATAAAACTAAAACTCATATCAAAATCAATATCTCTTATTAGTTGCATGGTAGATTCAAAATCTTCCTCGGTTTCACCCGGAAAACCAACAATAAAATCTGAACTTATATTAATATCAGGACGTGCCGATCGTAATTTATGAATGAGTTTTTTGTAGTGTGAGGATGTATATCCTCTCCTCATTAACTTAAGGATACGATCGGAACCACTTTGTACTGGCAAATGTAAAAAACTTACTAATTTTTCAAGATAACTATAAGTTTCAATAATATCATCAGTGAAATGTCTCGGGTGACTAGTAACAAATCTAATACGATCTATTCCATCAATAGATGCTACCAGACGTAATAGATCAGAAAATGAGCATGGTTTATCATAATATGCATTAACATTTTGTCCTAACAAAGTAACTTCTCTTACTCCTTGTTTTGCTAGATTAGATATCTCTAATAGAATATCGTTACATGAACGACTGATTTCTTTACCACGTGTATAAGGTACAATACAGAAAGAACAAAATTTATTGCATCCTTCCATAATAGAAATCCCAGCGGTCGGACCTTGATTGGTTGTAGTAATTATATGATTAGATAAGTAATCAAATTTATTTCCAGGAAAACTGACATCTACAATATGATTATGCGAACTAATTACATTATTAATCATCTTTGGTAGATGATGTATCGTTTGTGGTCCAAATATAATATTAACATGACTAGCGCGATGAAGAATTTGTTTTCCTTCTTTTGCAGCTACACAACCTCCAACTCCGATAATGAGTTGCGGATTATTTTTTTTTAATGCTTTCCATCGTCCTAGTTGATGAAAAACTTTTTCTTTAGCTTTTTCGCGTATAGAACAAGTATTCAATAATAAAAGATCGGCTTCTTCTGCTATTGGAGTAAGCGAATAACCATGCGTTTCTTTAAGTAAAGTGGCAATTTTAGATGAATCATATTCATTCATCTGACAGCCCCAAGTTTTAATATGCAATTTTTTTTTCATGATTACTACTACTAATTTAAATTTAGGATAATAAGTATTATTCATACTGGGATACTAGGATTCGAACCTAGGAGTGGCGGAATCAGAATCCGCTGCCTTACCACTTGGCTATATCCCATAAGATCTTGACTGGGGTACCAGGATTCGAACCTGGGAATGCCGGGATCAAAACCCGGTGCCTTACCGCTTGGCTATACCCCAATGTAAATAAATTCGTCACTCTTTTGGTGCGGAAGGCGAGATTTGAACTCGCATACTTCTAATAAAGAGTGCCAAACCCTAAATCTGGTGCGTCTACCAATTCCGCCACTTCCGCACAAACAAATATAATAAATTTAAAGTAGTGGGTGGCTACGACGGGAATTGAACCTGTGACCCCAGCGTTATGAGTGCTGTGCTCTAACCAACTGAGCTACGTAGCCAACCAACATTTATTTATTATATTTTATTTTTTGATATAATCCATTCATTATGCGCAACTAATCATATTAGCGTCAATAAATTTTTCCTAATATTTTTAGTTTATTGTTCTTATACTTATATATTTTAAAATATGGTGATTTATCTCATGAAGAAAAGAACATTTAGTAGTAATTTTATTAGGCAAAGAGTTAACAAAGACTTAGAAATAGGAAACTATAAAATCGTACGTACTCGATTTCCACCTGAACCTAATGGTTATTTACACATTGGGCATGCTAAAGCAATCTGCCTGAATTTTGAATTAGCAAGAGATTATCAAGGGGAATGCAATTTACGTTTAGATGATACTAATCCCGTCAAAGAAAATCAAGAATATGTAGAATCTATTAAAAAAGATGTGCACTGGTTGGGTTATCAGTGGAGTGGAGAGGTACGTTTTTCGTCGAATTATTTCGAGCAGTTATATAATTATGCCGTTGAACTAATAAATAAAGGATTAGCTTATGTTGATGAATTAACTTATACCCAAATTCGTGAATATAGAGGAACTCTGACTACATCAGGAAAAGAGAGCCCTTATCGTACTCGTAGTATAAAATCTAATCTGCATCTTTTTGAAAAAATGCGTAATGGGGAATTTGCAGAAGGAGCTGCATGTCTGCGGGCTAAAATTGATATGCATTCCAATTTTATTATCATGCGTGATCCAGTGTTATATCGAATAAAATTTGCTTATCATCACCAAACCGGTAAAACATGGTGTATTTATCCTATGTATGATTTTAGTCATTGTATTTCAGATGCTATTGAGGGAATTACACACTCTTTATGTACACTTGAATTTCAAGATAATAGAGAGTTGTATAACTGGATACTAAAAAATATTAGTATTAATTGTCATCCTCGACCAAAACAATATGAATTTTCTAGATTAAATTTGGAAAATGCTGTGATTTCAAAACGCAAAATGAAGATGTTGGTATTGAAAAATATTGTTGATCGTTGGGATGATCCTCGCTTATTAACAATTTCTGGATTACGTCGTAGGGGTTACACACCATCTTCAATTATAGAATTTTGTCGTCGGATTGGCGTGACTAAGAAGGATAGTTTAGTTAAAATGGCTTTATTAGAAGCATGCATCCGTGAAGATTTAAATAAAAATGCCCCACGTACTATGGCAGTTTTGAGACCATTAAAAATAGTATTAGAGAATCTTCCTTTGGATTATACAGAAATCCTGACAATGAGGAAACATCCCACTAGGCCTGAAATGGGTTACAGAAAGGTACCTTTTAGTAGTGAAATCTATATAGATCGGAATGATTTTTGTGAAGTAACAACTAATTCTCAATATAAAAGGTTAGTTTTAGGAGGGAAAGTAAGGTTAAGAAATGCTTATGTAATAAAAGCTGAACGTATCGTTAAAGATTCAAATAATCATATTAGTTGTATTTACTGTAGTTGTGATATAAATACGCCTCAACCATACACATCTTCTGATGATAACAAAAAACTAGGAATTATTCATTGGGTTTCGGCTTTACATTGTTTACCAGCGGAGTTCCGTATTTATGAGCAATTATTTAATATTCCTAATCCTGATGCAACTGAGGATTTTTTATCAAAAATTAATCCTAATTCTCTATTTATTTGCCATGGTTTTATTGAGGTTGATCTCATGCGTGAAGAAAATAATAGTCATTATCAATTCGAACGCGAAGGATACTTTTGTATTGATAGCCATGATTCTTCGATTAAGAATATTGTGTTTAATCTTATTGTTAAATTACGAGATACTTGGAAAAACAAGTAATTTTTATTATCATCTAATTAATTTTCGTATAATAATATAAAAAGTATCCTTTGCCTTTTGATATGTATTAAAAAGCTAATTCTTTAGAGATTTGGATAACCCATTTTTCTACCCGCTCATTAGTTAATTCTGGTTGACGGTCTTCATCAATAGCAAGACCAATAAAATACTCCTTATTGATCAAGCTTTTAGAGGAATTAAAATTATATCCTATAGTTGGCCAACGTCCTACCAGTTTAGCTCCCTTTAGTTGGACGATATCTCGTAATGTTCCCATAGCATCACAGAAGTATTCTGAATAATCTTCCTGATCTCCACAACCAAAGATTGCAACATATTTATTATCAAAATTAATTTTTTCTAATGTCGGAAAAAAATCATCCCAATCACATTGAGCTTCACCATAATACCAAGTAGGTATACCTAACAATAATATTTTAAATTTATCAATATCTTCTTTACTGCTCTTAGCGATGTCATGAATTTTAGCAGTGTATTCCCCACCTAGTTGTTTTTGAATCATTTGTGCTATCTTTTCTGTATTACCAGTATCAGTCCCAAAAAAAATTCCAATTGGTGTGCTTTTTTGCATATGTTAATTCCTATTTTAAATAGTTATTTCAATTATATAAATTATGTTAAAACAAACTTTCGAATAATACTTAATAGCTGATAAAATTTATCAAAATGTACCCAATGTCCTGAACCAGCAATTAGATGAATATGGGCTTTTGGAAATTGATTGAGTACATAATTATAATATACCTCATCAAGGTAGTGGGAATATTCTCCACGAATAAATAATGCTGGTTTTGACCAAGAAGGTACTATCTGCCAATCTAGTATTTCCTTATATCGTTTATGAAGACATGGCAGATTAAAGCGCCATTTACCATGTTCAAAAGATTTTAAGAGAAAATTCATGATATTATGTTCATGAATATATTGTCGCATCAAATTAGCCGCATCTTGACGTGAAGTAATTTTAGCATCCTTTACTGCATTAAGAGCAGTAAAAATATCTGCATATGATTGCTTTATTTTATAAGCTACAGGAGCTATGTCAATTACTATAATTTTTTCAATCCTTTTAGGGGCTATAGCTGTCATTGTCATAGCTATTTTTCCTCCCATAGAATGTCCAATTATAATAATACGATCAATACGATTAGCATCGAGTGTTTCCAAGATATCTCTAGCCATTACAATATAATTCATTTCATCATTATGTTTAGAAGAGCCATGATTACGCACATCAACTTGAATAATTTTTCTAAAATCACTCAAACATCGTGCTAAGGTGTTCAGATTACTCAAATCACCAAATAAACCATGAATCATTACGATTGGTGTAGTTGATTTTGGATCAATTTTTTTTGCTGAATGTTGATAAAAATTTAAATTCATAGATATTAATTTAATATATAATAAATTAATAAGAAGATATTATATAATAAAGAAATGCGTAATACTGAACTAGAAAAATTAATTAATCAGCATCTTAATAGTACTGACTTTCATGATTATGTACCTAATGGATTACAGGTAACTGGACGAGAAGAAATTAAAAATATTATTACGGGTGTAACCGCATGTCAAGCTTTACTTGACCAAGCAGTTGCTAAGAATGCAGATGCTATCATTGTACATCATGGATATTTTTGGAAAAATGAATTACCTTTAATACAAGGAATCAAGCGCCAAAGACTTAAAACACTCTTAGTGAACGATATTAATTTATACAGTTGGCATTTGCCACTTGATGCTCACCCACAGTTGGGTAATAATGCCCAACTAGCAAAAATGTTGGATATAAAAATCCAAGGAGAAATAGTTCCATTGCTGTGTTGGGGAACTTTTTTACAACCGTTAACTAGCGAATCTTTGATAACCATCATTACATCAAAATTGGGACGAACACCCTTATATTGTGCGAATAAGAAGCAGGCACCCAATTTGATTAGCAGTGTTGCTTGGTGTACTGGTGCAGGACAGAAATTTATTACTGAAGCTGCGAATTTTTGCGTAGATGCTTTTATTACAGGTGAAGCATCTGAATCTACTATTCATAGTGCACGCGAAAATAATTTACATTTTTTTGCTGCTGGCCATCATGCAACTGAACGAGGTGGAATTCAAGCTTTAACTAAATGGTTGAAAAAAAATTACGCTTTAAATGTTAATTTCATTGATATATATAATCCCGTATAATAAATTACTTAATTTAGCCACTACACTACTTATTTCGGTGGTATTTTAATAACTGATAGGAAGTAGGATTGCTATCACAATTGCCAATTCCACATTCAAGAAATGTAGAAACTAGATTTCCAGCAATCAATATACATAATATAATTATATTTATTTTTTCCCATTTAGTTAAAGTTAAGGAACTTTCTTTACTGTCTTTTAAAATCAAAAGGATAGCTATAACAACAACAGTTAATAACGAACTTAGCAATGCTAAAGTATAAAAATGAAGATTAAAAAGAGTGCTACCATAACCAAGATCTCCAGGAAGAATATGTAAAAAAACTTGGCGCATTGCAATAATACCAGTTAGAATACATCCTAATAGAGCTATTCCGTAATGAATAGTGCGAATTCCAAATATTATATTGAGGAAAAAACCTATACTGATCATGATAATTCCAACACGTTGTAATAAACATATCGGACAAGGTAATTCATTCCATACTAATTGATAATAAAATGCCATTATTAAAATAATATTATTTCCAAACAAAACGAGCAGGTTTATAAAGTGACACACTCTATGTGCGTGACTTTTATAATTAAAACCTTTATTAAAATTATTCATGTTTCTTCTCTATTTTAGAAGGATAAATTCAATGACGTAGTTGCATGATACTGAAACCAAACAAGAGTTAATATTAATAATATTATCAAGAGGACATAACCGGTTGTTTTTTTATTTAATAAAAAACTTATAACTGTAATAAATGCTATTAAAAATGGAAAAAACATACTATTACTCCCTAGTAATAATAAATATTATTATTCTCTAATATATTGGATTTATAATGATTATTAAGTGTTCAATGCAAGAAAATAATTATATGACAATTATTATAAGAATGCGATATTTTTATAATTTTACCAAATAAACTTCGAATCATTTTTGACGGATAAAAGTGTGAAAAAACCAAGACCAGTCAATTTAAATCTCA
Source organism: Candidatus Dasytiphilus stammeri (assembly GCA_041944835.1). Taxonomy (GTDB): domain Bacteria; phylum Pseudomonadota; class Gammaproteobacteria; order Enterobacterales; family Enterobacteriaceae; genus Dasytiphilus; species Dasytiphilus stammeri_K. The sequence continues at coordinate 73,869 of CP145879.1, forward strand.
CAACAATTTCTTTTCCAATTACAGCAATAATATCCATTATGCAACGTATATCTGGAATAATGAATATTATTTCGATTGGAATAATGCTTAAATTATTAAATTTCTCATTATCTTCCCCAGAAAAATTCAAAATAATTAAAATGGTATTAACTACTCTTTATTTTAAAATAATAGTATGGGGTATTTTAATTTTGATTTTATATCATTTGATTGCAGGAATCCGTCATATTTTAATGGATTTAAGGTTGATTACTGAAAGTAAACTTTCCGGGACCCGTTCAGCATATATAGTATTGATTATTACTCTTATATTTTCACTTGTCATAGGAGTATTGATATGGTAAAAGCTAATTATTTTTCTGCATTAGGTTTTAATGGTATATATGATTGGTTATTATTACGGATATCTGCAATAATAATTGCGTTTTATATAATATATATAGGTTTTTTTTTTATCACTACAGATACAATGGATTATATCCATTGGCATAATTTCTTTGCATCTAAATTTACTAAAATTTTTACCATGATAGCTTTATTCTCCAATCTTATTCATAGTTGGATTGGTATATGGCAAGTATTAACTGATTATATTAAATCATTAATATTACGTCTGATATTACAAATGATGCATTTTTTACTTTTATGTGTATATATTATATATGGAATCATGGTGATATGGAGTGTGTAATGTTTTTTTCAACTTTTAAATTTGATGCAATTGTTATAGGTGCAGGTGGTGCTGGGATGCGTGCTGCTTTACAAATTTCAACTGCTGGATACTCTTGTGCATTGCTTTCTAAAGTTTTTCCAACTCGTTCTCATACGGTATCGGCTCAAGGTGGTATTACAGTTGCATTAGGCAATCAACATTCTGATAATTGGGAATGGCATATGTACGATACCGTAAAAGGTTCAGATTATCTAGGTGACCAAAATGCAATTGAATATATGTGTAAAAATGGTACAGAAGTTATTCTAGAATTAGAGCATATGGGACTGCCTTTTTCGCGCTCGTCTGATGGTAGAATTTACCAACGTCCATTTGGAGGTCAATCGACTCATTTTGGGCGTAAACAAGCGTCACGTACCGCAGCCGCTGCTGATCGTACAGGACATGCATTATTACATACTCTTTATCAACAAAATATAAAAAATAAAACTACTATATTCTCTGAATGGTATGCGTTAGATTTAGTGAAAAACCAAGATGGGAATATTGTGGGTTGTACAGCATTATGTATCGTCACGGGGAAAATAGTGTACTTTCAAGCATGTGCTACTATTTTAGCTACTGGAGGTGCAGGTAGAATTTATCAGTCTACTACCAACGCTCACATAAATACTGGTGATGGTATAGGTATGGCATTACGTGCTGGGGTACCTGTTCAGGACATGGAAATGTGGCAATTTCATCCTACAGGAATCGCAGGAGTAGGTATACTAATAACTGAAGGTTGTAGAGGCGAAGGGGGATTTTTACTGAATCAAAATGGAGAACGTTTTATGGAACGTTATGCTCCTCAAACTAAAGATTTAGCAGGACGTGATGTAGTAGCTAGATCAATCATGATTGAAATTATTGAAAAACGAGGGTATGAAAATCCCTTATGGGGTCCATATGTAAAGTTAAAGTTAGATCATTTAGGAAAAGAAATTTTAGAATCTCGTTTGCCGGGAATTCTAGAATTAGCACGGACATTTGCACATATAGACCCTACTATAGAACCAATCCCAGTTATTCCTACATGTCATTATATGATGGGTGGTATTCCAACTAAAATTACAGGACAAGTTATAACAATTAATAAAGAAGGTGAAGATGTGATTGTTCCAGGACTTTTTGCTGTAGGTGAAACCGCGTGTGTTTCAGTACATGGTGCTAATCGTCTGGGTGGAAATTCGTTACTTGATATAGTAGTATTTGGACGTTCAGTAGGAATACATCTCACTCAGTCTCTTCACGAACAAGGAACATTACGTAGTGCTTCGGATGAAGACATTGCATATTCATTAGAACGATTAAATCGTTGGAATAAAAACCGTTTTGGAGAGAATCCCATAGATATACGTAAAAAATTACAGAGGTGCATGCAAGAAAATTTTTCGGTATTTCGCGAAGGTGAAACTATGAATAGAGGATTGGAAGAACTAAAATTAATTCGTGATAGTTTGAAAAATGCATCTATTAATGATAATTCTAAAAAATTTAACACTCAGCGTATCGAAGGCTTAGAATTAGATAATTTAATGGAAACCGCTTATGTTACTGCTAGAGCAGCAATTTTCCGTACTGAAAGCCGTGGAGCCCATTCGCGTTATGATTTTCCTGAAAGAGATGATAAAAATTGGTTATGTCATACTTTATATTTACCAAAAAAAGATCGTATGATTTGCCGTAAAGTTAACATGCATCCTCTTATGAGAGATGCTTTTCCTCCTCAAGTGCGAACTTATTAAAAAATGAAATTGACTTTTTCTATTTACCGTTATAATAGTGAGACTGATAAAGTCCCATACATGCAAAATTATGTTTTAACTCTAGATAAGAGGAATATAAATATGGCTTTGTTGGATGCTTTACTACTTTTAAAAGAGAAAGATCCAACCTTAGCATTTCGTAAATCTTGTAGAGAAGGAGTCTGCGGTTCCGATGGATTAAATATCAATGGTAAAAATGGTTTAGCATGTATTACTCCCATTTCTACATTAATTAATGGTAATAAAAAAATTGTTATCCGTCCATTACCAGGACTACCTATAATCCGTGATTTAGTGGTAGATATGGAACAATTTTTTTTTCAATATAAAAAAATTAAACCTTATCTTTTAAATAGAGATCCTACTCCAACAAGAGAATACTTGCAGACTCCTATACAACGTGAAAAATTAGATGGTTTATATGAATGTATTTTATGTGCTTGTTGTTCTACCTCATGTCCATCATTTTGGTGGAATCCCGATAAATTTATTGGTCCGGCGGCTTTATTAACAGCCTACCGTTTTTTGGTAGATAATCGAGATACTGCCAAAAAAGATCGATTAGATAATCTTAAGGATGCATTTAGCGTTTTTCGTTGTCATAGTATCATGAACTGTGTCAGTGTTTGTCCAAAAAAATTAAATCCTACTGAGGCAATTCATAAAATTAAATTAATGTTATTAAAAAATCTAATAAATAAGATATTATAAGTGAATGAAATTAACTAAGGCTTTACAATGCAAGAAAATGATACGTTGAAATATTGGTTAGATACCTCTTGGATGACTGGTATAAATCAGTTGTGGTTAGAGGAACTTTATAATGGATTCATCAATAATCCTCACTCTATTGATGAGAAATGGCTCTTCATATTTCAGGAAATTATTAGTAGATCTTTCTCTTTACACCAACAGTTTAAAGCTTCTGATGTCAAAGTGAAAAACGATACTACTTTTTATTTGAAAAACATCCAAGTAGTTCAGTTAATTGAATCTTTTCGTTCTTTTGGTCATAAGAATGCTAATTTAGATCCATTGGGATTATGGAAAAATAATAGTTTACCTGATCTGGATCTATCTTGCTACGGGTTTACTGAGGCAGATTTTAATAGAACTTTTACGACTATGGACTCTTCTTCTTTTAAGAACATGAGTTTATCAAAACTTTACCAAGTTCTTAGAAAAGTATACTGTAGTTCAATTGGTGTTGAATATATGCATATTTATAATGCAGAGGAAAAACATTGGATCCAGCACTCTATTGAATCCGTACAAGGAAACTTTATCTTTAGTAATACCGAAAAAAAAGAATTTTTAAAAGATCTAATAGCAGCAGAAGAATTCGAGTACTATTTAGGTACTAAATTTCCAGGAGCTAAACGTTTCTCGCTGGAGGGAGGAGATGTATTAATTCCCATGTTAAAAGAAATAATTCGGTATTCAGGTAAAGGTGGTATAACTGACATAGTATTAGGGATGGCGCATCGTGGCCGGCTTAATGTTTTAATAAACGTTTTAGGTAAAAAATCACAAAATTTATTTGATGAATTCTTAGGAAAAGATAAAGTACTCTCAGGAATTAGTGGAGATGTAAAATACCACATGGGTTACTCTTCATATTTTATAAGTAAAAAAGGTAAAGTTTCTCTGAGATTGGCTTTTAATCCATCTCACTTAGAAATTGTAAATCCAGTAGTGATGGGATCAGTTCGTGCAATGTTAGATCATTATCGTTTAACTAAACCTAAAACCAATCAAGTATTACCTATTACAATACATGGAGATGCTTCCATTATAGCCCAAGGTGTTATGCAAGAAACTTTAAATTTGTCACAAGTCAGAGGTTATGAAAGTGGAGGGGCTATACGTATAGTTGTTAATAATCAAATTGGTTTCACTACTTCTAATTTGAATGATGCTCGGTCTACATACTATTGTACTGATATTGGGAAAATGATACAAGCTCCTATATTCCATGTAAATAGTGATGATATAGAAGCAGTACTTTTTGTAACACGTCTGGCATTAGATTTTCGTAATCGTTTTAAAAGAGATGTTTTTATTGATTTGGTATGTTATCGTCGTCATGGTCATAATGAGGCGGATGAACCCTCTGTAACACAGCCCATAATGTATAAAAAAATAAAAACACATCCTTCGAGTCGTCAAATTTATATTGATAAATTAATTAAAGAAAAAGTTATATCTGAAAAAATATATCAAGATATGATTAATCAATATTGTAATATTTTAATACAAGGAAAATGTGTAGTTGATGAAGTAGAAGAAGAAATGCCTATGATTAATCATGATCATAACATTTCAATTTTGGATGATAACTGCTCATGGCCAATTGAAATACAGCAATTGAAAAAATTAGCAACAACTATAAATTGTATTCCTCCATCTATAAAAATGCACTCTCTTGTATCTAAAATTTATCGTGATAGGATGGAAATGGCGGCAGGAAATAAAAAATTCGATTGGGGAAGTGCCGAAAATCTCGCTTATGCTACTTTATTAGATAATGGAATTTGTATTCGTTTATCTGGTGAAGACATCTGTCGTGGCACTTTTTTTCATCGACATGCAGTAATTTATAACCAAATTGATGGTTGTAGCTATATACCTTTACAACATGTTAATGAAAAACAAGGAATTTTTCAAATATGGAATTCTGTACTTTCGGAATTAGCAGTTTTAGCCTTTGAATATGGTTATGCTATTACAAAACCAGCTAAAAATCTAACTATATGGGAAGCACAATTTGGCGATTTTGCTAATGAAGCACAGGTTGTGATAGATCAATTTATTACTTCTGGGGAAAAAAAATGGGGTGTTAGGTGTAATTTAGTTTTATTATTGCCGCATGGTTATGAAGGACAAGGACCAGAACATTCATCTGCACGTCTAGAAAGATATCTTCAATTATGTGCAGAACAAAATATGCAAGTTTGTATGCCTTCTACCCCCGCACAAATATATCATCTGCTGCGCCGTCAGGCTCTATCTTCTGTCAATATTCCATTAATAATAATTTCACCTAAATCACTACTGCGTCATCCTCTAGCAACTTCAACTATGAGCGAATTGGCATATGGTGTTTTTAAATGTATTATTGGAGAAATTGATAAAATTAATAAATTACAAGTAAAACGCATAATTTTATGTTCTGGAAAGATCTATTATGAATTAGTTCAGCAACGTCGTAGAAACCAACAGACAGATATTCTCATCATACGCATAGAACAACTATATCCATTTCCTAATGAAATGCTAAAAAAGATGTTAGAAGATTATTCACATATTAAAGATTTTATCTGGTGCCAAGAAGAACCAATGAATCAAGGCGCATGGTCTTATATTCAGACTGAAATTTTATCTGCGTTACCATCTGGATCTTTGCTGCACTATGTTGGACGCATGGCTGCGGCCTCAACAGCAGTTGGTCATATATCGATTCATCAGAATCAACAACAAACAATTATTAATAATGCTTTAAGTATTTAGAAGGATAGATTAATGAACTATCACGATATTTTAGTACCCGATTTACCTGAATCAGTTATGGATGCAACTATTTTAACTTGGCATAAGAAGATTGGTGATGTTATTTCTGCTAATGAAATTTTAGTGGAAATTGAAACTGATAAAGTAGTTTTGGAAATTCCATCTCCAAGTCATGGTGTTCTAATTGCTATACTTGAAAATGAAGGTGCTGTTGTTACCTCTAAACAGGTTATAGGACAATATCAATCTAATACTCATAAAGAAGTCAATAGCGAAATCAAAGATAAAGATATTAATGATACAAAATTACCATTACCCAGTTATAAAGAAAACGAAAGCAATAGAGTTCAAGGTTCACTTCTTACTCCAAGCATTCGACGGATGATTAAGGAATCTAATTTAGATCCATTAAATATTTCGGGAACCGGAAAAAAGGGTCGTATTACTAAATTAGATGTAGAAAATTATTTAGAACATATAGATAATAAACTAGATCTAACTACTAAAGAAAAAAAAATTGATAAAAGAGATGAAAAACGTGTTCCAATGACACGCATTCGCAAACGTATTGCAGAGCGTTTACTAAAAATTACTAATCAGACTGCTATGTTAACTACTTTTAATGAAGTTAATATGAAACCTATTATAGATTTGCGTAAGCAGTATGGTGAAATATTTGAAAAAATCCATGGTATACGTCTGGGTTTTATGTCTTTTTATGTTAAAGCAGTAATAGAAAGCTTAAAACGTTTTCCGGAAATTAATGCTTATATTGATGGAGAAGATATTATATATCATAACTATTATGATATTAGTATCGCTGTCTCTACCCCTCGTGGTTTAGTAACACCGGTTTTACAAAACGCAGAATTCATGAGTATGCCAGAGATAGAAAAAAATATTAAAGCAATGGCTATTAAAGCACGCGAAGGAAAGTTAACAGTAGATGATCTTATTGGAGGTACTTTTACAATTAGTAATGGAGGTGTATTTGGTTCCTTAATCTCTACTCCAATAATTAATCCTCCACAAAGTGCTATTTTAGGTATGCATGCTATTAAAGAACGACCAGTTGCAGTTGAAGGTAAAGTAGTAATTTTACCTATGATGTATTTAGCTCTTTCTTATGATCATCGCTTAATTGATGGACGTGAATCTATTAGTTTTTTATTATCTCTTAAAGAAAGTTTAGAAGATCCTACACGTTTACTACTAGAAATTTAAAAGAGATCAATGAAATAAAACCTCCAATCGCATGGATAATAAAATAACATGAACTTACATGAATATCAGGCAAAAAAATTATTATTAAAGTACGGTTTGCCAGTTCCAGTTGGTTATGTATGTACGAATTCTCATGAAGCGGTAAAATTAGCAAGTAAAATTGGTAAAGGACCATGGGTTGCTAAATGCCAAATTCATGGGGGTGGTCGTGGAAAAGCTGGAGCAGTAAAAATTATAACCAATAAAAATGATCTTAAAAAATTTACAGACAAGTGGTTAGGTTCTCGTTTGAGAACTTATCAAACTACTGAACAGGGACAACCAGTTAACCACATACTTATTGAAGCTGCTACTGAAATTTATCAAGAACTCTATTTATCTGTTGTCATTGATCGTAGTGTATCTTGCATTATAGTTATAGCTTCTACTAAAGGAGGTATAAATATTGAGAAAATCTCTAAAGAAAAACCACATTCATTGCACAAGATGATGATAGACCCTTTTATAGGTGCACAACCCTTTCAAGCACGTAGTCTTGCATTTAAAATAGGACTGACAGGTAATTTAATTACTCAATTTGTAAGTATTTTTATGAAATTAGTAAAATTATTTATAAAATGTGATTTACTTTTAGCGGAGATTAATCCATTAGTAATAACCACAGAAAATAATCTTATTTGCCTTGATGCTAAGGTGGTGTTAGATAGTAATGCTTTATTTAGGCAATTAGAACTAGGTAATCAAAAGGATCTGAATCAAGAAGATCCGATTGAGGCATATGCTAGACAATGGGAACTGAATTATGTGGCTCTAAAAGGTAATATAGGTTGTATGGTAAATGGTGCTGGTTTAGCTATGGCTACTATGGATCTTATTCAACTTTACGGAGGGGAAGCTGCGAATTTTTTAGATGTTGGTGGAGCTATAACTAAAGAACGAGTTACTGAAGCATTTAAAATAATATTATCAGATTCAAAAGTGCAAGCTATAATAGTAAATATTTTTGGTGGGATTGTAAGCTGTGATTTAATTGCTGAAGGAATTATAAAAGCAGTATCCGAAGTTGCAATTAAAATTCCAGTAGTAGTTCGTTTAGAAGGAAATCAGGCCGAGATCGGTGCGCAGAAAATATTACGGAGTAATATGAGTATTATTGTAGCTTCTAATTTAACTCAAGCAATTAAATTAGTTATTTCTGCTGCTAACAATAATAATAAATAAGTAGAAATAGGTGTAAAATCATCATGTCAATTTTAATTAATAAAAATACCCGAGTAATTTGTCAAGGAATAACAGGTAATCAAGGAACCATACATTGTTCACATGCTCTTGAATATGGTACAAAAATTGTAGGAGGAGTTACACCTGGTAAAGGTGGAAAATTACATATGGGCTTACCTATATTTAATACAGTATACGAAGCCGTAGAAAATACAGGAGCTACTACTTCAGTTATATACGTACCTGCTCAATTTTGTAAAGATAGCATCTTAGAAGCTATTGAGAGTGGGATTAATTTAATAATTACTATTACTGAAGGTATTCCTGTTCATGATATGTTGATAATAAAAAAAAAGCTAGAGCAAACTAATATATGTATGATTGGTCCCAATTGTCCTGGAGTAATAACTCCAGGAGAATGTAAAATAGGTATTATGCCTAGCGAAATTCATAAATTAGGTTTAGTAGGTGTGGTATCTCGATCAGGTACTTTAACTTATGAGGTTGTAAAGCAAATTAGTGATGCTGGATATGGGCAATCTACTTGTGTAGGTATAGGAGGAGATCCTATTGCTGGTACCGATTTTCAATCCATTTTAAGACTTTTTGAAAATGATCCCGCTACTAAAATAATTGTAATGATTGGTGAAATTGGAGGTCTTGCTGAAGAACAGGCTTCTAAATATATTAATAAATATATAACTAAACCTGTAATAGCCTATATTGCTGGAAGAACTGCACCTCAAGGAAAACGTATGGGTCATGCAGGAGCCATTATATCAAATGGTGAAGGAAATGCAGATTCAAAAATTGCATCACTTGAAAATGCAGGAGTAATTACTATTGACGATCTTACCAAAATTGGTGAAACCATAAAAAATATATTAAATTAAAATACCTGCTTATAATAAATAATAAGCTGCCATTAATTATTTAGATGGCGGTGCGGACGGGATTTGAACCCGCGACCCCCGGCGTGACAGGCCGGTATTCTAACCAAACTGAACTACCACACCTATTTAAATAACTTATTACAGTATGTATACAATTTGCCAGACAGCTACCTGCTCTCACACGAAAAAAAAATCGCACTACCCTAGGCGCTACGACGTTTCACTACTGAGTTCGGTATGGTATCAGGTGGTACCATCGCGCTAAAACCGTCTGGCTTTTTATAATATTGTATATAGAACATTTCTGGTGTTATGAGGTTAAGCCTCTCGGGTCATTAGTACTGGTTAGCTCAACGTATTACTACGCTTACACATCCAGCCTATCAACGTTGTAATCTCCAACGTCCCTTCAGTAAACTTACTACTAAGTCTCAGGGAAGATTAATCTTGAGGCAGGTTTCGCACTTATATGCTTTCAGCGCTTATCCCTTCCGCATTTAGCTACCGGGCAATGCCACTGGCGTGACAACCCGAACACCAGTGATGCGTCCACTCCGGTCCTCTCGTACTAGGAGCAGCCCCTCTCAATCTTCCAACGCCCACGGCAGATAGGGACCGAACTGTCTCACGACGTTCTAAACCCAGCTCGCGTACCACTTTAAATGGCGAACAGCCATACCCTTGGGACCTGCTACAGCCCCAGGATGTGATGAGCCGACATCGAGGTGCCAAACACCGCCGTCGATATGAACTCTTGGGCGGTATAAGCCTGTTATCCCCGGAGTACCTTTTATCCGTTGAGCGATGGCCCTTCCATACAGAACCACCGGATCACTAAGACCTGCTTTCGCACCTGCTCGCGTCGTCACGCTCGCAGTCAAGCCAGCTTATGCCTTTATACTAACCTCACGATATCCGACCGTGATTAGCTGACCTTTGTACTCCTCCGTTACTCTTTAGGAGGAGACCGCCCCAGTCAAACTGCCCACCAGACATGGTCCTGGTTCCGGATAACGGAACTCAGTTAGAACATCCAACATTAAAGGGTGGTATCTCAAGATTGGCTCCATGTGAACTAGCGCCCACATCTCTTTGCCTCCCACCTATTCTGCACATTAATATTAAATATTCAATATCAGGCTACAGTAAAGGTTCACGGGGTCTTTCCGTCTTGCCGCGGGTACACTGCATCTTCACAGCAATTTCAATTTCACTGAGTCCTGGGTAGAGACAGTCTGGCCATCATTACGCCATTCGTGCAGGTCGGAACTTACCCGACAAGGAATTTCGCTACCTTAGGACCGTTATAGTTACGGCCGCCGTTTACCGGGGCTTCATTTCACAGCTTCAGGTTGTTAACCTTAACTCCTCCATTTAACCTTCCGGCACCGGGCAGGCGTCACACCGTATACATCCACTTACGTGTTAGCACAGTGCTGTGTTTTTAATAAACAGTTGCAGCCAGCTGTTATCTTAGGCTGGCTCTAGCTCCATCTGTACAGATTTCACCATAAACCAGCGTGCCTTCTTCCAAAGTTACGGCACTATTTTGCCTAGTTCCTTTACCCAGGTTCTCTCAAACGCCTTGGTATTCTCTACCAAACCACCTGTGTCGGTTTAGGGTACGGTTATATATTAATTTTATTTGTTTAGAGGCTTTTCTTGGAAGTTTGGTATTAGTCACTTCATCACTCTCATGATTCGTCATTACGCCTCAGTGTTAATAGTTTCCGGATTTTCCTAGAATACCCACCTTCACGCTTAAACTGGGACTACCTACGCCCAGCTGACCTAACCTTCTTCGTCCCCCCATTCACTATAATATATAGTACAGGAATATTAACCTGTTATCCATTAGCTACGCTTTTCAGCCTCACCTTAGGTGCCGACTAACCCTGCCCTGATTATCATTGGACAGGAAACCTTGGTTTTTCGGCGGGCAGGTTTTTCACCTGCCTTATCGTTACTCATGTCAGCATTCGCACTTCTGATACCTCCAGTATACTTCTCAGTATACCTTCTACGGCTTACAGAACGCTCCCCTACCCAACAAAAATATTATTTCTGTTGCCGCAGCTTCGGTGCATAGTTTAGCCCCGTTATATCTTCCGCGCAGACTGACTCGACCAGTGAGCTATTACGCTTTCTTTAAATGATAGCTGCTTCTAAGCTAACATCCTGGCTGTCTAAGCCTTTCCACATCGTTTTCCACTTAACTATGATTTAGGGACCTTAGCCGACGGTCTGGGTTGTTTCCCTTTCCACGACGAACCTTAGCACTCGCCGTGTGTCTCCCATGATAACATTCAGCGGTATTCGCAGTTTGCCTCGGATTAGTAAGCCTGGACAGCTCCCTTACCGAAACAGAGCTCTACCCCCGCTGATGAATTCATGAGGCGCTACCTAAATAGCTTTCGGGGAGAACCAGCTATCTCCCGGTTTGATTGGCCTTTCACCCCTAACCACAGGTCATCCGCTGATTTTTCAACATCAGTCGGTTCGGTCCTTCAATTAGTATTACCTAATCTTCAACCTGCCCATGGTTAGATCACCGGGTTTCGGGTCTGTATCCTGCAACTAATCGCCCAATTAAGACTCGGTTTCCCTATGGCTCCCTTATTCAGTTAACCTTGCTACAAAATACAAGTCGCTGACCCATTATACAAAAGGTACGCAGTCATCTTATATAATAAGACTCCTACTGCTTATACATATATGGTTTCAGGATCTATTTCACTCCCCTTACCGGGGTTCTTTTCACCTTTCCCTCACGGTACTAGTTCACTATCGGTCAATCAGGAGTATTTAGCCTTAGAGGATGGTCCCCCTATCTTCAAACAAGATACCACGTGTCTCGTTTTACTTTTTGAGTTAGCTTTTAAGCTTTTTTTAGATATTTTTATATACGGGACTATCACCCTGTATCGTCTTTTTTTCCAAAAAGTTCTACTAATATCTATTAAAATAATTCTAACTCAGGCTCTTCCCTGTTCGCTCGCCACTACTAAGGGAATCTCAATTGATTTCTTTTCCTCGAGATACTCAGATGTTTCATTTCTCTCGGTTAGCTTTATTAAACTATATATTCATTTAATAATGATGTATTTTCATACATCGGGTTTCCCCATTCGGATATTACTGATTAAAATGCTTCTAACAGCTCGTCAGTACTTTTCGCAGTTTAGCACGTCCTTCATCGCCTCTGATTGCCTAGGCATCCACCATATACACTTAGTTACTTAACCCCATAACCCACAAATGTCCTTATATTTATTTTCGTTTTTTTAAAGAGCTTTAAATAA